>NZ_JBEYZK010000026.1:0-122314 GCF_040646035.1 Streptomyces sp. NPDC046465 | reverse complement strand
GCCCCGCGGCACTCCCGGCGCTACCCCCGCCAGCGGCCCCCGCACGTGCCGGCGGGCACGACCACCGGTGGGCGGCACCGTACGGTGCCGCCCTCCGACGTGCTTGTGGTGTAAGGGAGTTGAGGGGCGGGAGTCGGCCGAGCTTCTCGCCGGAGACGGTGGCGGGCGAGCGGGCAATCATGAAATCGTTGCGGAGCCGGTGGCCGGTCGGAGAGGTGAGGGCGTTCCAATCATGGAGATCCTGGGAACCACGCTGCGGATCTGCGTCGAGGACCTGGAGTCCTCGGTCGTGTTCTACGAAAGGCTGGCGGGCGGCACGGCCATGCGCTTCGAGCGGGGCGGCGTGTCCGTCGCGGCGATCGGCTGCTTCCTGCTGATGAGCGGCCCCGAGCAGGAACTGGAAGTGCTCCGCAAGGTCGCGGCGACCATCGCGGTCAAGGACGTCGACGAGGCCTGCGCCGTCCTGACCGCCGCCGGCGCGCGGGTCATCGCGGGCCCGGTCCCGACCCCCGCGGGCCGCAACCTCATCGCGATGCACCCGGATGGCGCCGTCTTCGAGTACGTGGACCGCCGCGTCGCCGACAGCTGACCCGTGTCCTCCACGGCGGGTCAGGCGTCCCCCGGGCCCGCGGGCCCGGAGCGACCAAGGACTACGCCCTCGGCGCACGCCTCGTAGAGCGGGCGGCCTCGAGGTGCGGGAGCCCCAGAACGACAGCGGGCACGCCTGAGCGGGGTCCGTCGTCAGGCGGTGGTGGCGATCTTCCACAGGTGGCCGTCGGGGTCGCTGAAATAGCCGAAGTACCCGCCCCACTCCGAGGCGGCCGCGGCCTTGACCACGGTGGCACCGGCGGCCTGCGCCGCCCGCAGGGTCTCGTCCACCTCGTCCCGCGAGTCGGTGACGAAGTGCAGCGAGACCCCACGGAACCCGGACCCTTCCGAGGGCACGCCCGCGTCCTGGGCCGCCGCTTCCCACTCGTACAGCGCCAGCATCGAGGAGTCAGGGCCGAGGGCGCACCTGACGAAGCCGGGGAAGTCCTGGTCGAGCCTGGCCCCCAGCCCTTCGACGTAGAACTTCTTGGCCCGGTCCAGGTCCTCGACGCCCAGCATCACGGTGTTCATCTGCAACGGCATGGCTTCTCCTCGCGGTGCTCCAGGTGGATGCCACCACGCTATGGCCGCCGTTTCCGCAGTGCTTCTCCGTTCCTGACCGATCGGGAACAGGCCGCGAGCTGACGGCGTCCCGCGCCGACCGCCCTCAGTCGAACCGCAGGATGCGCGGCGCGAACGCGCCCTCCGGTCCGGCGGCGCGGCCGACCGCCCACACCGTCTCCGTGCCCGGCACCGGCGCGAGGCGCAGCAGCGCGGACTCACCTTCCCCTGCCACCTCCGGTTCGCTGTACCCGGCGAAGGACTCGCCGTTCCAGGCGAGGAAGTCCGGGCCCGGGATGAGCGGCGGGGAGCTGCCCGGCGGGCCCCACTTCTGCGAGCGGGCCACCGAGATCCAGCCCAGTTTGCCGGACGTGGCGGGCGCCATCGAGGTGATCGCGCCGAAGTCGGTGGGCACGGCCATCCTGCTCCACGACTGCCCGTCCCAGCGGACGAGGAGGGGCGGGATCGGCTTGCCGGGCGGGCCGCCGACGAAGCCCGCCGTGCCGCCCGCCCACACCTCCGTCGGCGAGGTCGCCAGGATGCTGGTCACGGTCGCCCGCGGGAACCCGTCCACGATCGTCTGCTGCCACGCCTGCCCGTTCCAGTGCGACACGGCAGCGCCCGATGCGGTGGCGCCCGCGGCCCAGGCGTCGTCGGCGGCCAGGACGTGCAGTCCGTACACGGCTCCCGGCGGCACCGGCAGGTCCCGCCAGCCGCGCCCGTCCCTGCGCAGCAGTACCTGCGCACCGGCCCGCGTCCCCAGCAGCCAGGTCTCGCCGCCGCCCGCGACGAGCTTGGTCGGCACGACACCGGTCGGCGGACGGCTCTCCTCCCAGGCCTTGCCGTCGAAGCGGAGCAGGCGGGCGCCGCCCGACGCGTCACGGCCCGCCGCCCAGACCGCGGCCGGTGAGGTCGCGGCGATGGACACCAGCTCACCCTGCCAGCCCGATCCGGGCAGTTTCTGGCGCTGCCAGGCGGTGCCGTCCCAGCGCAGCAGCAGCGGGAAGCCCGGCGCCTCGCGGCCGACCGCGTCGGCGCCGACGGCCCACGCCCGGTCGGGGCCGAACGCCACGGCCTCGCTCAGCCCGGCCTGCGGGCGCACCTGGGCCGGGACGGGAACGTGGCGCCAGGACCGGGGTTCCGCCGCGGCCGAGGCCATGACGGCCGCGATGGTCAGGACGGCGGCGAGGACCGCGACGAGCAGTCTGCGTGCCATGGTCAGCCTCCCAGCCGCTCGCTCATCAGGTTCGGTTTGGAGCCGTAGATCTCGACGGTGCCGAAGGACAGCAGCGCGGATCCCGTGCTCGTCAGCGCACGCGGTTTGACGTCGATCGCGTTCTTGCGTTCCGGACCGTACGAGAAGGTGGTGCGGGAGCCGCCCACCCGCGCGTACTTCGACTGGAAAGCGCGGTCGCTGCGCACCGGCAGCCACAGCGCGCCGTCGGGTCCGCGCACCATGCCCTCGGTGTAGGTGTCGCCCAGCGGTGGGTAAGTGGTGCGCCAGGCATGCCCGTTGAAGGTCATCAGGTAGGTGCGGGCCACGCCGTCGGTGTACTGGCTGCCGCCGATGGTGACCCGGCCGGACGGTTCGAGCAGGGTCGTGTGCACGTTGCTGTTGGGCGGCAGCGGCACCTTCGCGTCTCGCCACGCCGTGCCGTCCCAGCGCAGGACGGTGGTCCCGGTGGTGGTGTCCGCCCAGGCCCAGACGTCGGTGGCCGTACGCGCGGTGATCCCCATCAGGTACAGCACGCCGTCCGGGGTGGACTGCGTGGTCCAGCCGGAACCGTCGTAGTGCAGCACCTTGAGGCCGGTGTCGTCCTCGCCTACCACCCACGCGGCACCCGGTACCGCGGCGAAGTCCTGGTAGGTCCACAGGGTCTGCGGCAGCGGCAGCGCACTCCATGCGCCCGTCGCCGACCGGCGCAGGATCTCCCCCTCACCCGCCCGGTTGTGGAGGACCCACATCTCCTTGCCGACGAACTGCACCTTGCCGAGCCAGCCCCACTCACCCGCGCCGGGGAAGGTGGCGTCCCGGCTCCACGCCCTGCCGTCCCACCGGTAGAGCATCGGCCGCAGCCCATCGGGGACCTGCTCGAACCCGGTGGCCCAGGCCTCGCCCGGCCCGCGGGCGGCGAGATGCGACACGGTCACGGGCGGGGCCGCCGCGGGGACCGTCAGCGCGGACCAGCTCGGCGTCGCGGCGGGGGTCGCAGCAGCCGTCGATGCGGGTGCCGCGACCGGCGACATCACCGCGGCGCACGCGATCACGAGGCTGACGACAAACGCACGGAGACCGTTCACTGGACCTCCCCAGACCGCGGACCTCCCCAGGCCGCGAAGGCCGCTCAGCATATTGGCATGCACCCGACGTGAACAGACATCGCACGCTTTCGCGGGGAATTTCGCGGGGAATGCGGAGGCCGGGCCGCCCCTCCGGAAGGGAAGAACCGGAGAGTCGGCCCGGCCTGCCACGGCACAGGAAACCGTGAGACCCGGCTGACGTCAGTCGTTGACGCAGGTGTTGCCGAAGGCCGGGTTGAGCAGACCGATGACGTCGATGGTGTTGCCGCAGACGTTGACCGGGACGTGCACCGGGACCTGGATGACGTTGCCGGAGATCACGCCGGGCGAGTTCTGGGCCGCGCCCGAAGCGCCGGCGTCGGCGGCGGCGACACCGGTGGCACCGAGCACGGCGGCACAGGTCGCGGCGGCGGCGATACCGATCTTGATCATGGGCTTCATCGAGACTCCTTAAGAGAAGACGAATCCGGGCGGAAAGCCAGGAACAAGATCGGTAACGCGACGACCCGCCGCGAGGTCACGCCCTGCGGCTCACTCAAACGGTGCGGCCACCCGTATAGGCGGACATTCGGCTCACCCTGCGCCGCCGCCCTCCCCCGGGCTCAGCTCTCCGGGCTCAGCTCTCCGCCGGGCGCATCCGGAAGTCGTACCGCTCCGGTACCTCCTCGCCCGTCGCCGCCGTCCACAGTTCGCCCAGCGTCTCCGCTCCCTCGCGCAGGTCGGCCGCCTCGAAGCCGGACTCGAAGACGGCTCGTACCGCTGCCATATCGCCTTCGGCGTAGAGGAGTTGTGCTTCAAGGAGGCGGAAGCGGCCCTCGGTACGGGTGGGTTCGCCGAGGCGAGTCCATACCGCGCGGGCCGCTTCCGTGCGGTGGGCGGCGAGCAGCGCGGTGATCGCCTCGTGGCCGAGGGCAGCCGTCGCCGCGGTCCAGACGGCGCCGTCGTCGCGCCGTTCCTGGCACAGGTCGTCGAAGGCCTCCGCGTACCGGTCGGCGGCCCGCTCGGTGTTGCCCTCCGCGCGGTCGGCGACGGCGAGGCAGCGGAGCAACGGCCAGCGCGAGGGGGCGAGTTCGAGGCCGCGCTCCCAGCTGCGTACGGCTTGCGCCCGGTCGTCCGCGTGCCACTGCGCGATGCCCAGGTGGTACTCGGCGAGCGGCCGGGCGGGCGCGGTCTCCAGCATGTCCCGCCAGTGCGGGGCGACCAGCGTGGGGCCGGGCGGGGCGACCTTGCGCGGCTCCGGGACGGCGCCCGTGTGCAGCAGGTCGAGCCACGGCGCCTGGTCGGGGCCGAGCGTCGACTCGGCGAAGGGCGTGCCGGGCAGCTTGTACCCGGCGCGCAGGACTTCGAGCGCGCCCCACCCGGAGCCGACGGCGAGCACCTCGCCGGGTTCGCGGTCGGCGCAGGCCAGCCACGCCCCGTACGCGGCGTCGACCGACTCCCGGGGCAGCGCGTCGGCGAGGCGCGCCGCCACCTCCTCGCGGGCGCCCGCCCAGTCGCCGTGCACGCGGTCCGCGGGCGCGGACAGCGGTCCGTACGACTCGAGCCAGCTGAACTCGGCCTCGGCGTCCAGGCGTACGTGCTCGAGCTGGGTGCGGGCGAGGCCCGACTGGATCTCCGCATAGCCGCCGGTGCCCGGTTCGGTGAGCCACTCCTGCCAGCGGCGTCCGCCGGTGCCGGTGCCCCAGAGGAAGAGCTTGCGGCCGCGCGGCAGGTCCGTGGAGGTCTGGACGAGTCCGTGCCCGGTGTCGTCGAGCGCGGCGATCCAGCGCCGGGCGCCGTCGGGCACGTCGTAGAAGTAGTCGGCGGGGTACTCGCTGCGTCGCGGGTACGTGCGGTCGGCGCCCTCGAACTCCGGCACCGGCACCTTCCGCAGCGCGCCGGTGTACGCGAACTGCCAGGCCTCGTCGGCCGGGGCGAGCACCCTGCGCTCGTCGGGCACCGCGATGTTCGACCACCAGTAGACGGGCGCGGGCTTCTCGTGCGGGTTGCGGATGCGGACGCCGACGTGCAGGAAGTCGGAGTCCTCGGGAAGCCACAGGTCCACCTGGAAGGGCAGGTCGCGCAGCCGCTCCCACTCCCACAGGCGCAGCATCTCGCCGCCGTCGGGTGCCCGTACGCGGGCCGCGTGCACGGGGGCGCAGGAGAGGGTGGTGTGGCCGGTGGCGCCGATGTTCCACTCGATGCCGCCGGAGCACCAGGCGCCGTTCAGGGCGAACGCGGCGGGCTGCAGCACGGGGTTGCGGTACAGGAGTTCGCGCCCGGTCGGCTTGTGCAGGAGTGAGTGGACGCGGCCGCCGTAGCCGGGCAGGACGGTGGCGCGCAGCCGGTCGTTCTCGACGACGATCACGTCGATCGCCGTGTCGGTGCGCTCACGTCCGTACCCGTCGAGGACCCGGGTGGGCAGCGGCGAACTCAGCGGTTCATACCTGAGTTGGCGTGCCATGTCGCGCGGCAGCCCGTCCTTGGCGCGCTCTTCGAGGACGTGCGCGTTCCGCAGCGGAAGGAGCGGCGGCAGCGGGTTCTCGGGCCCCGGCTCGGCAGCGGGCAGGGTGGTGACGTCGCGTCGCACGGTGGTCTTCACGATCACCATGGAACACGTTCGGCGGGATGTCGGCCAGGGCCCTCCCAGGTCAGGATTGCGCAAAAGCCGACACGATCAGGTCGGTGAACACGTCGCCCGCCTTGCCGTCGGGGTCGAGGTCGGGGTCGTAGATGGTGACGTTGAGGCCGACGCAGCGCGGTGAGCGCACGAACGGCCGCAGCAGGTCTAGGAGTTCGTCGGGGAAGAGGCCGCCGGGGTCGGGGCTGTCGACGGCGGGCATCACCGAAGGGTCGAGGATGTCCGCGTCCAGGTGCACCCAGAAGCCGTCGAGTTCGGGCACTTCGAGGGTCTGTGTGACGGCGCGGGCGACGTTCTCGGCGCCCCACTTCCTGAGCTCGCCGACGGTGGCGTTGGCGATCTTCAGCTCGGTGAACTCCGCCCGGTCCTCGTCCCCGTCCCGCAGCCCGAAGAGGCACACGTCCTCGTCGCGCACGTAGGGCCGCAGCCCTTCGATGTCGGTGAGGTCGTCCTGTCCTCGGCCGGTCGCGAGGGCGAGTTCCTCGCCGCCCGCGGCGCCGATCCGGTCGGAGTTGCCGGGGTGCCGGAAGTCGGCGGAGCCGTCGAGGGACGCGATGCCGTACCGTCCGATGCGGCGCAGCGCGAGGGAGGCGCCCAGCTGGATCGAGCAGTCCCCGCCGAGCACGACGAGGAAGTCCGCACCGCGCACGTGGTGTTCGATGCGGTCGGCGAGCTTACGGGTGTACGAGGCGATGGCTTCCGCGTTGAAGACTCCGTCGCCCTCCTGCCAGTCGCCCCGGTCGTAGCGTGGCGGTACGACGACGCCGCCCTCGATGGCGCCGAGACGACGCAGGATGCCTCGTTCCCGCAGGGCGCCGGCCAGTTTGTGGCAGCCGGGCACGGTGCCGGGGGCGGGCGGGCGCAGGCCCAGGTTGGAGGGTGCGTCGACGACCACGATATTCCGCATGCCGCCCATCCTGGCGACGCACGCGGAGGCTTTCAACTCCGTTGCCCCGTACGGCCCGCGGAGCGCAATCGGTTTGGCGCAAATGGAGTTCGTGCCGGAGGGCTCGTCCGCAGGACAGGGGCGCGCCTCAGGGATCAGCCGGAAGCCGCCGCGTCGCTGCCGTCCGTCGCCCGCGCCATGCTTTCGGTGACCGCCCAGCGTTCGTGGTCGCGCCAGGCTCCGTCGATGAAGAGGAAGTCCGGCGAGAAGCCCTCGAGGCGGAATCCGGCGCGGCGGACGAGGGCGACCGAGGGGGTGTTGCCCGGCTGGATGTTGGCTTCCAGGCGGTGCAGGCCGAGATCGCCGAAGGCGTGCGTCAGGACGAGGTCGAGGCCCTCGCTCATCAGGCCACGGCCGGCCGCGTGCGCGAACGCGCCGTATCCGAGGGCACCGCTGCGGAACGCGCCGCGGACGATGTTGTTGATGTTGATGAAGCCGCCGATGTCGCCGCTGTCCCGCTCGTACACCAGGAACCCGGCCCTGGCCGGGTCGTCGGCGAGCAGCCGGGCGTATGCGCGGTAGGTGTCGTCCGTGCGGGGCGGGAAGAGCCAGGGGCGGTGCAGTTCCTGGCTCTCGCGGGCGCGGGCGGTGAACTCGGCGCGGTCCGCGCCGGTGAGGGGGCGTATGCCCACGCGGGGGCCTTCGGCGAGGGGGGCGGCATGATCGGGCGTTCTGGCGGCATGATCGGGCATCCGCTCACGCTAGCGGGACGCGCCGTCACCTGCGCCTGCGCATGAAGTAGGCCCCGCACAGGGCGCCGATGATTCCCGTGCCGAGCAGCGCCATCCACAGGGGCACCGTCACCTCGGGGATGAGCAGCCGGATCTTGGTGCTGCGGGTGTTCTCGAAGATGAAGACGAGGGTGAGGACGACGACCGCGGCGACGGCCACCCTGCCGGGCGTCACCAGCCCGCCGCCAGGACCGCCGCCCTGGGAGCCGCCCGTGGAGGTGTTGGGGCTCATGGTGTGGACCCTTCCGTCGGAGGTACGCGGGCCTCCCCCGCTCCCCAGCATGGGCAGCCGGGGAGCGGAGCGCGCGGTGGGGGTTCCTCCGGGGTGGGCCGGACGGGTGACGTCAGGGGCGGACGACCGGCAGCTTCAGGACGCCGGTGTCCTCGGGGGCGCTGGTCACCGTGACGGGCTTGACGCCCTTGTTGCCGCCGTACGCGCCGTCGCTCGCGGCCACCACGAACTGCAACCTGTGGCCCTTCTCGTAGCGGTGCACGATGCCGGGCAGCGTGACCTCGAACGGCTTGGTGACGTCCGGTACGCGTACCGGTGCGACGAGGCGGTGGACGAGGGTCTTCCTGCCGTCGGGGGCGACGTCGTACAGCTTGGCGAAGAGGACGAGCTTGTCGGCGGCGTCGCCGGAGTGCTGTACGCGCTCGGTCTTCGGTGAGATCACCTTCAGGGTCGCCCGGGGCGCGCCGACCACGTCCACCGCGTCGGTGAGGGGTTCGGTCGTCCAGTCGAGGTAGGTGCCCCTGGTGTCGTGCGGCGCCGGGTCGGGCAGGCCGATCATTCCGGCGAGCGAGGACTCCGAGTGGCTGGTGGGGATCAGCCAGTTGCGGTACTCGCGGCTGCCGCGTGCCACGTTCTCGCGGTGGTCGACGAGCTTGCCGTCCCCGGAGAGGTACAGGGTGCGGTTGCGGGCGGGCACCTGGGCGGCGGTGGCGTACCGGCTTGCGGGGTCGGCGATCCAGTCGCGGTAGTAGGCGAAGTCGGGGCCGGTGTCGGTGCTCTTCTTGTGCTGGAGGTAGCGGTCGAACCAGGCGAGGACGCGCTTGCCGACGTAGGAGGTCTCCAGGTTGCCCGCGCCGAGGTTGAGTTCGCCGGAGGCGGGGTCGGTCTCGCCGCCGCTGTGGCCCCAGGACTGCCAGATCATCTTGGCCGTGGTGCCCTGGCCCTTGAGCTTGCGGTACGTCGCTTCGGCCTCGCCCAGGTTGAAGAGGCTGTCGGCCTGGCCCTGCACGAGGAGCGTCGGCGCCGTCACCTTGTTCAGGTACGACACCGGGGAGACGCCGCGTGCGAACGTCTGGAGGGCTTCGGTCCTGTCCGCCGGGTAGCGGCCGGAGTTGAGGGTGCGGATCGTCTCGCAGGCCTTGGTGACGAAGTGGAGGCAGTCGAGTTTGTTGATGCGGGAGGGGTCGAGGTTCGGGACGAGCAGCGGCTGGCCCTCGCCGATCAGGTAGAAGCCGTTCATCCACTGCCACTTGGCGGCGCCGGGGACGCGGCGGTCGGCCGCGTTGTTCGGGTCGAGGGAGTACGCGAGGTCGTTCCAGGTGATCATCGGGACGAGGGCGTCGACGCGGTGGTCCACGGCGGCCGTGGCCAGCTGGACGGCACCGCCGTACGAGCCGCCGATCATGCCGACGCGGGGGTCGCCCGCGGCGTCGGCGGTGACGTAGTCCGCCTCGGTGCCGTCGTCGGCGGCCCGTGTGCCGCCGAGGAAGTCGATGAGCCCGGCGGCCGCCCTGCCGTCGATGCCGGGGTCGTCGAGGGAGATCAGGCACCCGGACTTGCCGAAGCCGAGGCCGGAGTAGATGAGCGAGACGTAGCCGCGCTCGGCGAAGGCCTTGCCGGTCGCGGCGGTGCCGTCGTCGGACTTGCTGCCGCCGAAGCCGTTGGTGGAGAGCACGGCGGGCGCGGGGTGCGCGGCGTCCACGCCCGCGGGCCGGTACAGGTCGGCGTCGAGGGTGCAGCTCCTGCCGCCGGCCTGGACGGTGAACTTCAGGGCGGTGACGGTGTACTGGCCCGTCGCGCTCGCCGGGGCGGGCCCGCTGAGCGCGAGCGGCGCGGCGAGCGCCGCCGCGGTGGCGAGGGTCAGGGCACGGCGACGGGACAAGGAGACCTCCACGCTGAGGACGGCCGACGACCGGCGGCTACTGGCCGGTAAACACCGGCCACGTCATGGTGTGACACGTGTCATGTAGAGGTCAACGACCGTGACAGCGGTTTCTGTCGGGACTTTCGGTGAAGGGCGGCCGCGCGGGGGCAGCGGGAGGCTCCCCCTACGCCAGCGCCGGCTCGTCCAGCGTCAACGTACCGGCATCCGCGTCCAGTTCGCCCGACACGCCGAACGGCACCGTGAGGGCGCCCTCGCAGTGCCCGAACCCGAACTCCTCGACCACCGGCACGCCGAGGCCCCCGAGCCGGTCAGCGAAGAGCGTCCGCAGCTCGTCGCGTGGCCCGCACGCCTCCCAGGAGCCCAGCGCGATCCCCGCCACGCCGTCCAGCCAGCGGGCGCGCAGGAGCTGGGTGAGGATCCGGTCGAGGCGGTACGCCTCCTCGCCGATGTCCTCCAGGAAGAGCAGGCCACCGCGCGTGGACGCCCGCGCCGTCGGTGTGCCGAGCTCCGCGGCGAGCAGCGACACGCAGCCGCCGAGCGTGACGCCCCGGGCCCGGCCGCCGGTCAGCGCCGCCGCGTGCGGGGAACCGGCCCGGATCACCCGGGCCTCCTCGGGCGCGAAGAGCGTCGTCCGCAGGTGCTCCTGGGCCCGCGCGTTCTTGAGGAAGTCGGCCGCGGCGGTCATCGGCCCGTGCAGGGTGGCGAGCCCCAGGCGCAGGGCGAAGGCCTCGTGCAGCGCGGTGACGTCGCTGTAGCCGAGGAAGACCTTGGGGCCCGCGGCCCGCAGCGCCGCCCAGTCGACGAGGTCCACCATGCGCTGGGCGCCGTACCCGCCGCGGGCGCAGAACACGGCGGCCACGGACGGGTCGCACCAGGCCTGTTCCAGGTCACGGGCGCGGTCCGCGTCCGCCCCCGCGAGGTACCGGAACTCCGGGTGCACATCGCGCGCATGAGGCATGGCGACCGGGTCCAGGTCCCAGCCGCGCAGGATGTCGAGGCCCGCTTCGAGGCGGTCGTCGGGGATGGGGCCGCTCGGCGCGACGACGGCCACCCGCGCGCCGGGTGTGAGGCGCGCGGGTCGTACGAGGGGTCTCACTTGGCGATCTCCAGGAGGGGCACGGGCGCGGCGAGGTCGATCCTGAACACCTGGGCGTACAGGGAGAGTTCCGCCTCCAGGGCGCGGACCATGGTGTCGGCGCGGCGGAATCCGTGCCCCTCACCCTCGAAGGCGATGTACGCGTGCGGGATGCCCCGCCCCTCCATCCGGGCGAGGAAGCGCTCCGCCTGGGCGGGCGGGCACACCACGTCGTCGAGGCCCTGGAGCAGCAGGAACGGCACGCTGACCAGGTCGGCGTGGTGCACCGGTGAGCGCTCCGCGTACCGTGCGGGGTCCTCGTCGAGCGGCCCGACCAGCGACTCCAGGTACTGCGATTCGAAGTCGTGGGTCTCCCCCGACGCGAATGCGGTGAGGTCGAGCACGGGGTAAATGATCGTCCCGCAGGCGTAGACGTCCGTGCTGGTCAGGGAGACGGCCGTGGTCCAGCCGCCCGCGCTGCCGCCGCGGACGGCGAGCCGGGCGCGGTCGGCGGTGCCCTCGTCGGCGAGGGCGAGGGCGACGGCCGCGCAGTCCTCGACGTCGCCGATGCCCCACTGCTCGCGCAGCCGGTTGCGGTAGGCGCGCCCGTACCCCGTGGAGCCGCCGTAGTTGACCTCGGCGACGCCGATGCCGCGCGAGGTGAAGTAGGCGATGGCCAGGTCGAGCACGAGCGGGGCGCGGCCGGTGGGGCCGCCGTGCGCCCACACCACGTAGGGCGGCAGTTCGTCGTCGGGCGCGATGTGCCCGGGGTGGTGCGGCGGGTAGATGTGCGCGTGGATCTCGCGTCCCGCCGGGCCGAAGAAGGTGCGGATCTGCGGTTCCGGGTAGTACGCGGGGTCCACCGGGTCGTCGTGGGCGGCGCCGACGACGCGGGCGCGGCCGGTGCAGGTGTCCAGTTCCACCACCTCGTACGCGCTGCGCGGGCTGGCCGCGACGCCGACCACGCGGGAGCCGTGTGCGGCGACGGTCGCGGACCACTCCGTCCAGGGGCCCGCCGCGTCGACGACCTCGCCCGTCTCGGGGTCGAGTATGCCGAGCGCGGTGGCGCCCTTGCCGTGCACGACGGCGACGAGTCCGCTGTCCAGCGGCGCGAACCAGTTCAGTCCTGTCTGCCAGAGGGGCCCGGCGAACTCCTCCTGGCGCGGGCAGAGCGGATGGGCACCGGCGGCGTCGTCGGGGTCCGCCCGGTACAGGTTCCACCAGCCGGTGCGGTCGCTGGAGAACAGCAGCCGTCCGTCGTGGGCCCATTCGACCTGGACGACCGACTCGTCGAGGCCGCCCGCGAAGGACCGTGCCGCGCCGAAGGTGCCGTCGTCGGCCACCTCGGCGAGCATCAGCTCCGTGCCGTCCCACGGCATGCGGGGGTGGTCCCAGGCGATCCAGGCGGCGCGGGTGCCGTCGGGCGACAGGCGCGGCCCGGTGACGAACCGGTGTCTTCCCTCGGACAGTTCGCGCACGGCCGCGCGGTCCCCGGCCGCCGATCCGTCGAGCGGCACCGCGACGACGACGCGGCGCACATCGGTGGGCGCCTCGCCGGTGAACTCCTCGAGGACGCACCAGACTTCGCCCCGCTCGGCGCGGATCACCGGCTCCGCCCAGCGCAGCCCGCCCCCCACGTCCGAGAGCGGCGTCAGGGGGCGCGGGGCGGCGCCGGGCGCGTCGGGCTCGTACGCGTACAGGCGCTGGTCGGCGAAGTCGACGAAGACCACGAGGGGTCCCTCGGGCCCCTCGGCACCGGTCCATGGACGCCCCCCGTACTCGACGACCCGGCTGCGCACGTTCCACGGCGCGGGCAGCACCGTCCGTTCCTCGCCGTCGGGCAGCCGCCGCACCAGGGCGCGGCGGCCCGCCTCGGTGGGGCGCGGCTCGGTCCACCAGGTCTCGGCGCCGACGAAGCCCACGTACCCCGGAGCGCCGTCGTGGGTGGCGGCGAGATCGGCGTCGATCGGCGACGGCCATGATCCGTACGCCCGGGTCTGCATCATGTCCTTCTCTTCCCCCATTGTTACTAGGCCGTACGCAGAAATCGGTCGAGGACGCGGACGCCGAAGTGCAGCGCGTCGACGGGGACGCATTCGTCGACTCCGTGGAACAGCGCCTGGTAGTCGAAGCCCTCCGGTGTCCTCAGCGGCGAGAAGCCGTAGCCGGTGATGCCGAGCCGCGAGAACTGCTTGGCGTCCGTACCGCCGGACATGCAGTACGGCACCACGTGGCCCTCGGGTGCGAACTCCTCGACGGCCGCACGCATGCGCGCGTACGTCGGCGAGTCGACCGGCGCCTGCAGCGCCACCTCGCGGTGGTGGAACTCCCAGTCGACGTCAGGGCCGGTGAGCCGGTCAAGCGTGTGGCGGAACTCTTCCTCGCCCCCGGGCAGAAAGCGGCCGTCGACATACGCCACTGCCTCACCTGGGATCACATTCACCTTGTAACCCGACTGCAGCATCGTCGGGTTGGCGCTGTTGCGGACCGTCGGCGCGACGAGGTCAGCCGTCGGGCCGAGCTTCTCCAGGAGCGCGTCCACGTCGAAGCCGGGCGCTTCGGGGTCGGCCTCCAGGCCGTAGAGCGTGGCGAGTTCGACGAGCGAGGCGCGCACCGTCGGGGTGAGCCGCACCGGCCAGCGGTGTTCGCCGATGCGGGCGATGGCACCGGCCAGCCTGCTCACCGCGTTGGCGCGGTTGACCTTGGAGCCGTGGCCCGCCTTGCCGCGCGCGGTGAGCTTGAGCCAGCCGGTGCCGCGCTCCCCCGCCGCGATCGGGTAGATCTGGTTGCCCCGCCCGTCGTGGAAGGTGAAGGCACCCGACTCGCTGATGCCTTCCGTACACCCCTCGAAGAGCCCGGGGTGCCGCTCGGTGAGGAACCCCGAGCCGTCGGCGGCGCTGGCCTCCTCGTCGGCGGTGAAGGCGATCACGAGGTCACGCCTCGGGCGCACTCCGGCGCGCGCCCAGTTGCGTACGACCGACAGGATCATCGCGTCCATGTTCTTCATGTCGATCGCGCCGCGGCCCCACACGACGCCGTCGCGGATCTCCCCGGAGAACGGGTCGACGCTCCAGTCGGCGGCCTCGGCGGGCACGACGTCCAGGTGGCCGTGGACGAGCAGCGCGTCGGCCGCCGGGTCCGTGCCCTCGATGCGGGCGACGACGTTCGTACGGCCCGGGGTGCGCTCCAGGAGCGTCGGCTCCAGGCCCGCGTCGGCGAGGCGTTCGGCGGCGTACTCGGCGGCGGGCCGCTCGCGGCAGTCGCCGCCGCCGCGGTTGGTGGTGTCGATGCGGATGAGCTCGGAGGTGAACGTCACGACCTCGTCGAGCGCCCGCGCGTCGACGTGGTCGTCGTCCACCGCCCCGTCGTCCTGGGGGCCCCGCTCACGCATCCCGGTCCGGCACTGGTCACCCATACTGTTCCTCCACGGCGGCAGAGGCGATCGTCGTAACCGCCTTGAAGGTACGGATTCCCTCGTACATGGTCTCGCTGTCGTAGGCGACCTTGCGCTCCCCCGTACGGCGCACGCCGGGTACGACCGTCGAGGCCATGGACAGGTGCTCGGCGTCGAACTCGACCTCCACGGTGAACGGGCCGCCCACCACCGGTTCGTGGCGCACGGCGAGCGCCGCGGCGTCCTTGGCCGCGGCGCGGATGTCGGCGGCCGTGCGGGCCGGGGTGCGGCAGACCGCGGCGTACCGCGAGACGTGGTCCTTGACGGCGACCTTCAGCGCGCCCGGCGCGTACCCGAGGGCGTCCTCGCAGGCGAGGTCGTCGCCGGTGACGAGCACCACGGGGACGCCGTACTCGGCGACGACGTGCGAGTTGAGCAGCCCCTCGCTGGCCCGTACGCCGTTGACCCAGACGCCGGTGATCTGGTTGGCGAGGTAGGTGTGGGCGAGGACGCCCTCCATGCCGGCGCCCGCGTGGTAGCCGATGAACGCGATGCCGTCCACGTCGCCGTGCTGCACGCCCTCCACCATGGAGAGCGACTTGTGCCGGCCGGTGAGCATCTCGGTCCGCTCGTCCAGCTCCTCCAGGAGCAGATTGCGCATGGTCCAGTGCGCTTCGTTGACGAGGATTTCGTCGGCGCCGCCGTCGAAGAAGCCGAGCACGGCGGCGTTGACGTCCGAGGTGAACATCGCCCTGCACCGCTCCCACTGCGGGGTGCCGGGCAGCACATCGGCAGGCCAGGTCACCCCCGTCGCGCCCTCCATGTCGGCGCTGATGAGGATTCTCATGAAGCACAGTCCCATCGCAGGTCGGAGGCTCGTCGAGCATCCGCGGACAGCAGTTGCCCGACCTCGTTCAGCAGTGACGGAGTCGGCGCTGACAGAGATCTTCACGCTACGCATCCACGAAGCTCAGGCCAAGCTCTCCTGCCCAGCGGCGGTATACGGCCCCTGGAGTCGCACAGGCTCTCACCTCGCGTCGCGGATCCCGAGGACGTACGCCGCGGTGTGGGCGACAGTCCGGTCCTCGTCGTGTGACAGCTCCACGAGTGCGCGTGCCGCCGTGGTTCCCGGGATGTCCGCGAGCGCCTCCGTCAGGCGCCGGCGCGCGGACGGGTCCAGGGTGGCGTCGGCGAGACGGCCGACGAGCCCGTCGGCGATCCGGTCCGCCGGCGCGGCACTGCCCGCCAGCGCGCTCAGCGCGTCGGCCGCGTCGGCCGCGTCGAGGTCGCGCGTCTCCTGGACCACCATGTCGATGAGGGCCGGGACCGCGTCGGCGACTCCACGGGCCCCGAGTGCCAGGGCCGCGTACCGCCGGACCACGGTGTCCGCGTGCGTGAGGGCGTCCCGCAGCAGTGCGGTCGCCTCGTCGTCCGGGAGCTCGGCGAGGGACTGGACGGCGCGTCGGCGCACCTCGGCCGACGGGGAGTCGAGCGCCTGCGCCAGCGGCTCCCATCCGCCGCCGCCCGATCGCGCGAGGGCCCACCGGAGAGCTCCGGCGACGTTCGGGTCCGACTCGTTCAGGACCGCCTCGACCAGTGCTTCCACGGGCACCGGCACCACGTCGGCCGAGGACAGGGCCGCGCGTTGGCGCTTGTCCGCGCTCGGTGAGCCGAGCGCCTGGAGGAGTGCGACGGTCCGCAGGACGTCCTGCCAGCCCGCGGGTTCGGCGGCGTCGATCCGCCGGAGCCGGGTGAGCAGCTCCGTCTCGACCGCGATGCGCTCCCGGGTGCGGCGGATCAGGTCGTCGACGAGTTCCGGGGGCGCGAAGCCGGGATCGTCGAGGGCGCGCCCGACTTCGCGCAGCGAGAGGCCCAGGGAGCGCAGGCTCTCGACGTGGAAGATCCGCCGGATGTCGTCGTCGGAGTACGCGCGGTAGCCGCCGCCGGTACGGCCCGTCGGCCGCACCAGGCCGAGCGACTCGTAGTGCCGGAGCATGCGGGCGCTGACCCCGGAACGCCGCGCCACCTCACCGATCAACACGGCCTGTCACACCCTCCTCGGCACGTCCCTGTCTTCGCTGTCTTCCCGGCCGTCCCGGCCGTCCCGCCTACCGGTCCGGTCCGGTCCGGTCCGGTACTGAATATCACCCCTCCTGGGCCGCCCCGCCGAGGAGCACGACGCGCTTCGCCTCCTCGACCGCGGACTCGAATCCGGCGTCCGGGTCGCGCAGCAGCCGTTCCGTGGCGACGGCGTGCGTACGTACACGCGGGTCGGGATCCGCCCGCGCGGCGCACAGGGTCGGCACCATCGCCTCGCCGAGCGCGATCAGCGCGCGGCTGAGGCTCAGCTGCATCTCCCGTCCGCCGCGGCCGAGCTGGGTCGCCAACGCCGCGGCCAGCGCGGGCTCTTCCTGCTCGGGCACGAGCACGACCGCTGCCCGCCAGGCGCTCCGCGCCACCTCGTCGTCGGTGTCGGACAGCAGTGCCGGGGTGATGGCGGGCCAGGCCCGCCGGTCCCCGAGCTTGGACAGCGTGTGCAGGGCCTGACTGCGCGCCTGCGCACGGGCCGAGCGGACCTCTTCGAGCAGCCGCGGGACCGTCGTGGCCGGTGGGTGCCGGATGAGTGCCCAGGTCAGCATCTCGCGTACGGAGAACTCGGGCTCGACCGCGCACCGTTCGACGAGCGCGTCGAGAAACCTCGGGTCAGGGGACGTGCCGATCGCCAGCGCCGCCCGGAGGCGCGCTGACGCACGCCTGTCCGCAAGGCCCTGGAGTCCTCGTAGCACCTCGGTGTCCTGTGTCGACATGGCCATGGGGACCACCTCCTCGGCTTCAGTGAAGAGGTTGTCACCGTGTCAAGGTCAACCGCTGCGAGGGGAGGCCAGCTTCCTCCGCGCGCTGCTGCCCTGGTCCTCGCTGGTCACCGTGACGGTCTCCGCGCCCTCGTCGCCGTCCCACCAGTCGGCGAACGCCGTGCCGAGAGCGTCGACGTTCTTCTGGGTCCCGTTGCCCTTGTCCGTCTCGTCCTTGGGCGTGTCGTCCTTGTGCGTGTCGTCCTTGTGCGTGCGGTAGTCGGTCGAGACGGTGACGGCGCCGGAGCCCTTCGCTCCGTAGCCGATGGTGAGCCCGGTGACGTGCGGGGCGAGGCGCTTGCCGGCCGGGGAGCGGTCGGCGGTCCAGGAGCGGAAGTCCGCCAGGAGGTTCGACGGTTTGTCGCCGTCGTACAGTGTCGTCTTCTTCGCCGTCTTTCCGCCCTGGCCGAGGAAGTGCGCGCTCCCGGCCGCCGGGTCCCCGTCCCACCACTGCGTGAACGCCTTCGCCAGTGGCCCGACGTGGTCCTCGGCCTCGCCCCAGGGGCCGTAGTCGGTGAGGACCTTGACGACTCCCGCGCGCTCGCCGGACCGGTAGTCGAGGCTGACGTTCAGGGCGTGGCCCGCCAAGGCGTCATCGCCCTTGGAGTCGTTCGCCTTCAGCCAGGTACGGAAACCCTGCAGCAGGTTGGGGTCGTCCTTCCGCGACGGCTCGCGCCCGGACCCGCTGTCGCCGTCGCCCCCGAAGCACCCCACTGCCAGGAGCAGCACGGCCGTCCCGAACACCCCCGTATACATCCCGGTTCGCGAGACTCGCCCCGTTTCCCTCACTGCATTCTCCGATCAACCAACAGGCGCATTACGCCACTTACAGGGCAAATAGTCGTTTATGCCCCAATCGACACGTCGTTCGATGTGTGCGTAACGTACCTTCTCGATTGATCTGTACCAATCGGGCCCCGGACGACCGGGGTCCGTTTTTTGTGGGGGAACACCACTGTGAGAATGAGACGCAGCCTGCCTGCGATCGCCGCTGCGGCCGCACTTCTGGCCGCCGCGGCACCGGCCTGGTCCGCCTCGGGCCCCGCGCCCGCCGCGGCCACGCCGACGCCGACATCGACCTCGTCGGCGACCCCGGTCCCGGAACCGGAACCGTCCGACTCGCCGTCGAAGACCGCGAAGCCGGACCCGAAGTCCCCGTCCGCGGACCCGTCCGCGTCGCCGTCCAAGGACCCTGCCAAGGATCCTGCCAAGGGCCGTGCCAAGGACCCTGACCAGAACCTGGCCCGCGAGCTGGAGAAGTTCTGGACCCCGGAGCGGATGTCCGAGGCCAAGCCGGTCGAGGAGCAGCAGGCCCGTGAGGCCGCGGCGGCCGAGAAGGCCGAGCGGGACGAGAAGGACGGGCGGGCCGGGGGGAACGACGAGCAGGCCACGCCCCGCCAGGGCATGCTTCGCTCGCCCTCGCACACCTTCAAGGGCATCAAGGAAGTCGGCACCTTCTACTGGGCGCAGAAGTTCGGCAACGACTACCCGGACCGCTACGACTACCGCTTCTGCGGCGGCACCGTCGTCCCGTCCCCGGGCAAGAACCTGGTCGCGTCGGCGGCGCACTGCTTCGACAGCAACGACCAGAAGACGAATTTGATCTTCGTGCCGCAGCACAGCGCGAAGACCCCGATGCCGCACGGCATGTACCCCATCAAGAAGGGTCACATCTTCAAGGACCCCGGCTACACCGGGACCAAGAAGAGCGAGGAGGACTACACCGACGTCGACGTCGCGTTCCTCGCCACCGAGCCGCGCAGCGACGGCAAGGACATCGAGAACGTCGTCGGGGCCATCCCGATGGGCTTCAACACCGGCTTCAACCACACGGCACACGCCATCGGGTACCCGTACCTGTACGGCGGCGCCAAGTACAAGCCGAAGCAGGACCCGCTCAGCTGCACCACGCCGACGACGAAGTACACGTCGGGCAACAGCAAGGACAGCGGTGGGCGGCTCTGGCGCGGCGGCACCTTCACGGAGATCAACTGTGACGGCTACGTCGGCGGCACCTCCGGCGGCCCCTTCATCACCGCGGGAGGCGAGTCGCCCAAGCTGATCGGCGTCACCGGCGGCTGGATGACCGGCGGCCACAGCTCGGACACCTCGTACTCGTCGTACTTCGACAACGACGTCAAGCGGATCTACGACGCCGCGAAGGCGAACAAGCAGCCCGCGAGCATCAACCCGCCTCCGATGGCCGATCCGGTCCTGCCCGGCGCCGGCACGTGGAAGCACGCCAAGTCCATCGCCAACGGCTACTTCGCCCTGGACGGCCCGGTCTCCGACGACCGGATGGACATGTTCGTCATGTGGTCGGACGGCGAGCTGAGCATCTACCGCGGCGCGAGCAAGGCCAAGAACCACTTCGACAAGGAGTTCAAGGTCCAGGGCGCCAACGACCTGTGGCGCAACCACGCCGTGCAGGTCGTCGCGGGCGACTTCACCGGTGACAACGGTTCGGACCTCGTCGTGCGCTGGTCCGACGGCGAAGTGACGCTCTATCCGTCGGTCGACGAGAAGGGCTTCCACGGCGAGGTCCAGCTCGTCGCGCCCAACTCCACCTGGAAGCACGCCGAGGCGATGACCGTGGGCCGCTTCGGCGGCAACACGTGGCAGGACGACCTCGTCGTGCGCTGGTCGGACGGCGAAGTCACGCTCTACCAGAACACCGGCGACAACAAGAAGCTCGGCAAGGAGATCGAGGTCGTCTCCGCGGGTACCTCGGAGGCGGGCACGTGGAAGCACGCCACCCAGATCACCGCGGGCGACTACTCCGGAGACGACGAGTGGGATCTCGTCGTGCGCTGGTCCGACGGTGAGCTCACCCAGTACCAGGACTTCACCGGCACGGGGAACTCCTGGGGCGAGCACAAGTGGCAGGCCCCGAACGGCCTGTGGAAGCACGCCCTGCTCGTCAGCGGCGGCGACTTCACCGACAACCCCTGGGCCGATGACACCATCGTGCGCTGGTCGGACGGCGAACTGACCCTGTACGCCGACGGCAACGCGTCCGGCATCGGCGCGGAGAACCAGCTCGTGGCTCCGTAGCACCGGGCCCATGCGCGAGCACCGGGCTGATGCGCGAGCACCGGGCCGATTCGCGAGCACCGGGCCGATTCGCGGGGAGAGGGGCGGCAACCTCGTGGGGCGTTCGCCCCTCTTCCTGACGGGGCCACGTCCTGGCATCCGGGACAGGCCCCGCCCACGGCAGCCGACCGCACGGAGAGAGACGATGAAGCACTGGTACGCGAGGCACCGCCGCCCCCGGCGACGCCCCGCCCTGGGTCTCTCCGCGGCGGTCGGCTGCCTCGCTCTGTCCGCGTGCGGCACCGGGAGCGCCCCGGAACCAGCACCCCCCGAAGGCTCCGCGCGGGAGGCCCACCACCGCCTCCTCAAGGAGTTCCGCTCCTGGGCCCGCGACACCGGCGAGTCCCGCACCGCACGCCACGCGCGGGCGGTGTTCACGGTGCGACTCGGGGATTCCGATTCCGACGGCGCGTACGACTACGACGTCGAGCTGAAGACCGACTGGCCCGCACGGGCGGAGCCGGCCGATGAGCTCGCCGAACTCTTCCGTACCTGGTGGGACGGTGACGACGGCGACGGCACCGCGCGGGACCTCGTACTGCTCGACGTACGCGGGAACCGCCTCGGCCACACCCGCCTGTGACCGTGCCCGCCCTCCCCCGCCGCAGCCGCCCCGGACAGGAGTCCGCCATCCACCCCCGCACCCGCCGCTCCGCCCTCCTCCTCGCTCTGCTGCTCACCGCGACGGCCGCCTGCACGTCTTCCTCGTCCGGCCCCGAGGCTTCCGGGCCCGAGGACCACGGCCGGGCGACCGCGGGCGCGACCGGCGTCGACGACCACCTGTTCCCGACGCTCGGCAACGGCGGCTACGACGTCGCGCACTACGCCCTGACCCTCGACTACGTCCCCGACGACAACGACCTGACGGGCACCGCCGTGATCACCGCGCGGGCGACCCAGAACCTGTCCCGCTTCAGCCTGGACCTCGCGGGCCTGCACGTGCGCCATGCCGACGTGGACGGCTCCGGCGCGCGGTTCAGCAGGAAGAAGAACAAGCTGACGCTCACCCCGGACCGGCCCATCGCCAAGGGGAAGACCTTCAGGACCACCGTCCGCTACGACGGCACGCCCCGCATGCTCACGGCGGTCGACGGCGGCAACGAGGGCTGGATCGAGACGGACGACGGCGTGGCGGCGCTCGGCGAGCCCACCGGGTCCATGACCTGGTTCCCCGGCAACCATCACCCCTCCGACAAGGCGACGTACGACATCGACGTCACCGTGCCGTCCGACTACACCGCCGTCAGCAACGGAACCCTGCGCGAGACGCGGCAGCGGGGCAAGCGCACCACCTTCCGCTGGCACAACCCCGAACCCACGGCGAGCTACGTCGCGTCCGTCGTCACGGGCGTCTTCGACGTCTCCACCGGCACAACGGACGACGGCCTGCCCGTCTACACGGCCGTCGACCCCGACGAGGCGGACGGACCCGTCGACGTCCACGAACTGGTGCCCGAGGTCATCGACTGGGCGAAGGACCGCTTCGGCCCCTACCCCTTCTCCTCCGCAGGCTCCGTCGTCGACCACCTCCCCGACCTCGAATACGCCCTGGAGACGCAGACCAAGCCGTATTACGAGAAGGCGCCGGACGCCCGCCTGGTCGTGCACGAGATGGCCCACCAGTGGTTCGGCAACTCCGTCACGCCCCGCGCCTGGCAGGACATGTGGCTGAACGAGGGCTTCGCCACCTACGCCGAGTGGCTCTGGGACGAGGAGCACGGGCACCGCAGCGCCCAGGAGACCTTCGACTCCTTCTACGACGGCGAGCCCGACGAGAGCGACGGCATCTGGGACTTCCCGCCCGCCGACCCGCCGAGCGCCGCCCGCGTCTCCGACCCGCCGGTGTACGGCAGGGGCGCCATGACGCTGCACCAGTTGCGCAAGGCCATCGGCGACCGCACCTTCTTCGCCGTCCTGCGCACCTGGACCAGCGAGCACCGGCACAAGAACGCCGACACCGAGCAGTTCATCGCGCTGTGCGAGAAGAAGTCGGGCAAGGACCTCTCGGACCTCTTCGACACCTGGCTCTTCTCCCCGGAGAAGCCCGAGAGGCAGTGAAGCCCGAGAGGCGATAGGGCGCGTTCAGCTGCCGGGCCCGACCACCACCGCCTCCGCCTCGATCCGGCCGCCGTACCGGAAGGTCAGCACGAACGGGACCCGGTCCCCCGACTTCAACGGGGTGCGGGTGCGCACCATGATGTCCAGGCCGCTCGGCGACATGGTGAGCCCCTCGCGGGCGGGCACGTCGACCGACTTCACCATCCCCATGGTGGCGCCCCCGCGGCCGTTGGACACGAGGCGGCTGAGCATCACCTCGTCGAAGACCGGGGACGACACCGACGTCAACCGGTCGTCCGATCCACCGGAGTTGGCGATCGAGAAGAAGGCGGAGGTCTGGGTCCGGCCCGCGGCAGGCAGGAAGACCGTTCCGCGGGCCACCTCGACACGGGCCGGGCTGCCCGCGCCCCCGGACCCCGTCCACGCGGTCAGCGCGCCCAGGGCCACGGCACACGCCGCCACCGGTGCGAGCGCGGCGACGAGGCCGTCGCGGAGTCCGCGCCGTGACGGCCGCCAGGTGAGTGCGTCGGTCATCGTGTTCCTCCTCGGCCGTCGGGCCGCGGCCGCCAGGTGCGCAGCCGCAGGCTGTTGCCCACCACCAGCAGTGAGCTCGCCGACATCGCCGCGGCGGCGACCATGGGGTTCAGCAGGCCGACCGCGGCGAGCGGCACGGTGACGGCGTTGTAGCCGAAGGCCCACAGGAGATTGGCGCGGATCGTGCCGAGCGTGCGCCGGGCGAGCCGGACCGCGTCCGCGACGGCCTCGATGTCGCCGCGGACGAGCGTCACGTCGGCGGCGCCGATGGCCACGTCGGTGCCGCCTCCCATGGCGATCCCGAGGTCGGCACCGGCCAGCGCCGCGGCGTCGTTCACGCCGTCGCCGATGACCGCGACCCGACGGCCCCGCGCCCTCAACTCCCGTACCAGGGCGGCCTTGTCCTCGGGCGAGCAGCGGGCGTGCACGTCGTCGATGCCCAGGCCGTCGGCGACGGCGCGGGCCGTGGCCTCGCGGTCCCCGGTGGCGAGGACGGGGCGCACCCCGAGGCGCCTGAGGTGGTCCACGGCGCGGTAGCTGCCGGGCCGCACCAGGTCGCCGACCGCGAGGACCGCCTCGGGTACACCGTCCACGCGGACCAGGACGGGCGTGTGTGCGGCATCCTCCGCCGCCGTCAGCGCGCGGCCCAGCTCTCCGGCCAACTCGTCGTCGGGGGACCGGACTTCGACCACATGGCCGTCGACTTCGCCCCGGACGCCCCGCCCCGCCGTCGCGTGGAACCCGCGCACCGGAGGCAGCGGCGCCTCGGGCAGGGACTTCCTCGCGTACGTGGTGATCGCGCGGCCCAGCGGGTGTTCCGAACCCTGTTCCACGGCCGCGGCGAGCCGCAGCGCCGCCTCCCGGCCGATGCCGTCCGGCGCCGCCGTGACCGCGGTGACGCTCATGCGCCCGGAGGTGAGGGTGCCGGTCTTGTCCAGGACGACGGTGTCGACATGGCGCAGGGCTTCGAGGGCCTGGGGCCCGCGGACCAGGACGCCGAGCTGGGCGCCGCGGCCTGTGGCGGCCATGAGGGCGGTGGGCGTGGCCAGGCCGAGGGCGCACGGGCAGGCGACGACGAGCACGGCCACGCACGCGGTGACGGCGGCCTGCGGGTCGGCTCCGGCGCCGAGCCAGAAGCCGAGCACGGTCGCGGCGAGGGCGAGCACGACCGGCACGAACACGCCCGCCACCGCGTCGGCGAGCCGTTGCGCACGCGCCTTGCCCGCCTGGGCGTCGGTCACCATGCGGGCGATACGGGCGAGCCGGGTGTCGGCGCCGACCGCGGTGGCGCGGACGAGGAGCAGCCCGCCCGCGTTGACGGCCCCGCCGGTCACTTCGGCGCCGGGCCCGACCTCGACGGGTTCGCTCTCCCCGGTGACCAGCGACAGATCGAGGGCGGAGCTGCCCTCCACGACGTCGCCGTCGGTGGCGACCCGCTCGCCGGGCCGCACCACGAAGACCTGACCGGCGACCAACTCGCCGATGGGTACGAGGCGTTCGGTGGCACCCTCGCGCAGGACGACGTCCTTGACCGCGAGCCCGGCGAGGGAGCGCAGCGCCGCTCCGGTGCCGTGCCGGGCCCGCGCCTCAAGGAACCTCCCGGTGAGCACGAACAGCGGTACGCCGACAGCCGCTTCCAGGTAGACGTGCGCGGTGCCGTCATCGGCGGAGGGCAGCAGGCTGAACGGCATCGTCATGCCGGGGAGGCCCGCGCCGCCGAGGAAGAGCGCGTACGCCGACCAGCCGAAGGACGCCGTCACGCCCAGGGAGACCAGGGTGTCCATGGTGGCCGCCGAGTGCCGGAGCCCGCGCAGCGCGCGCACGTGGAAGGGCCAGGCGCTCCAGGCGGCGACCGGCGCGGCGAGCGCGAAGCACAGCCACTGCCAGTTGCGGAACTGCCAGGCGGGGACCATGGAGAGGGCGAGCACCGGCACCGCGAGCAGGGCGGTGACAAGGAGACGCTGCCGTTCGAGCGCGGCCTGCGGGTCCCCGGGGCCCGTCGACTCCCCGTCGGGCGCGGGGCGTTCACCCGGCTCGCCCGTCGGGTCATCCACCGGCCCCGGGGGTGCGGGCAGTTCCGCCGTGTATCCGGCCTGCTCCACGGCGGCGACGAGTTCGTCCGGCACGACGTGCGGCGGATGGCTGACCCGGGCGAGGCCGGTCGCCAGGTTGACCGTCGCGCTCACGCCGTCCAGCCTGCCGAGCCGCTTCTCGACCCGTTTCACGCAGGCCGCGCAGGTCATGCCGCCGACGGCCACGTCCGTGAGCACGACGGCGTCGGCCGCTCCGGTGGCCATCAGTGGCCTCCGCCGTGCGTGCCGCCCGTACCGCCGCTGTCGCCGCCGTCGCCGTCGCCCCCGTCGTCACCGGAGTCCGTCCCGGTGTCGTGCAGGCCGGGCGCGACAGGACCGGCGGACGTGCCGACGGCGTACGACACGGCGAAGAGCAGCGCGAGCAGCACGAGGAAGCCGCAGAGCGCGGGTGGTGGCACGAATCTTCGCCGTTGGTGCTCAGCCATCACCGCTCCCGGATCGCACGAGGGCACGGACCGGCCGGTCCGCACCGCTACAGGAGTCGGCCAGGGCCGGGCCCGAGTTCCCGAGTGGCCAGATTCTTGCGTACCCTGGCCATCTGGCCACTCGCTGCGTGCGGAGCGGGCGGCACACGATCGGGGCATGAAGATTCACTGGGTATTCGCCCATCCGGAACGGCGCTCGCTCGCCGGTTCCCTCATGGCCGAGGGGCTCGCCACGCTGGAGTCGCTGGGGCACGAGCACCGCGTATCGGATCTGTACGGCATGGGCTGGAAGGCGGTGGTGGACTCCGACGACTTCGGGGGCGCTACGCGCGAGCGGCTCCTCGTCGGCGCCGAGCAGGAACGGGCCTACCGGGAACGGGCGTTGAGCGAGGACATCCGCCGGGAGCAGGAGAAGCTCGCCTGGGCGGACACGGTGGTCTTCCACTTCCCGCTCTGGTGGTTCGGGCCGCCCGCGATCCTCAAGGGCTGGTTCGACCGCGTACTCGTCCAGGGCTTCGGCTTCGGCATCAAGGGGCCCGACGGCCGGACCCTGCGGTACGGGGACGGCGGCCTGGCCGGGAAGCGCGCGCTGATCGTCACGTCGGTCGGCGCCCGCGAGTCCGGCTTCGGCCCGCGCGGGATCCACGGCCAACTGGAGCAGGTGCTGTTCCCGCTGCTGCACGGCACGTTCTGGTACACGGGCATGGCCGCGCTCCCGCCGTTCGTGGTGTACGGCGCGGACCGGCTCACGGAGGCGGGGTACGCGCACGGCGCGGCGGAGCTGCGCGAGCGCCTGCGCACCCTGGGCACCACGAGTCCGCTGCCTTTCCATCACGAGAACGGCGGCGCCTACGACGACCATCTGGTCCTGCGGCCCGAGCTCGCCCCGGGCCGGTCCGGGGTGGGCGTGCACCGGTGAGCTCCGGCCCCGACGGCCCGGCCGCGCGCACTCGCAGCCGGGCCGTCGGGCGAGGAAGGTGGACAAGCACGTGTCACTCGCCGTCTCCCCCGAGCTTCTCCCCCGAGCGTCCCCGAGCGTCTCCCCTTAAGGAGCACGACACGCATGGCGAACCACCTTCCCACCGTCGGCGTCGAGGAGGAGTACTTCCTCGTCGACGCGTCGCACCGGGCCGTCGTCGCGGCGGCCTCCCGGGTCCTGCCCCGCGTGAAGCCCGTGGCCGGGGACCTGGTGACGGGCGAGGTGTCCCAGTACCAGGTGGAGGGCAAGACACCACCCTGCGGGACCCTGAGCGAACTCCGTCACGAGCTGCGCCGGGTCCGCCGGGCCGTCGCCGCCGCGGCGGCCGACGAGGGCCTGCGGCTCGTCGCCTCGGCCACGCCGCTGCTCGGCATGCGCGCACCGATCCCGCTCAACACCGACCCCCACTATCTCGCGCAGGTCGAGACGTTCCGGTCGCTGTACGACACCTTCGCCTTCTGCGCGCTGCACGTGCACGTCCAGGTCCCCGACCGGGACCACGCCGTCCTGGTCGGCAACCATCTGCGGCCGTGGCTGCCCACCCTCGTGGCGATGGCCGCGAACTCCCCCTTCTGGGAGGAGCGGGACAGCGGCTACTGCAGTTGGCGGACGCTGGGAGCGACCCGGTGGCCCGTGGCGGGCCCTCCGCCGTACTTCTCCTCGGCCGCGCACTACGACGCGCTCGCCGCCTCACTGCAAGCGGCAGGCGCCACCCACGGCGAACGCTCGCTGTACTGGGACGTGCGCCCGTGCGCGCATCTGCCCACCGTGGAGATCAGGGCGATGGACGTCACCACGAGCGTCGAGGACGCGGCGGCCTTCGCCGTCCTGGTCCGGGCGCTGGTCGTCCAGGCCCTTGAGCGGGTGCGGCGCGGCGACCCCGGCCCTGCCGTCGACGGGTCCCTGCTGCGCGCCGCGTACTGGCGCTGCGCCCGCGACGGCCTGAGCGGCCACAGCCTCGATCCGCGCACGGGCCGACTCGTGCCGACCCCGCACCGGCTCCGCCAGCTCCTCGCGTACGCGCGCCCGACCCTGGCCGAGCAGGGCGAACTCCCCCAGGTGGCGGCGGTGTTGCGGCGACTCGTCGCACACGGCGGCGACGCCGGGCGGCAGCGCGCCGCCCACGCCCGCACCGGCAGCCTGCTCGGTGTCGTCGACGACCTGGCCGACCGGACGGACAGCCGTCGCCGCCCGGCCTCAACAGGACCCGACCATCGCGCCGGGCACCAGGGCCGCTGAACTCCCCGCCCCACCACGGGCGTTGCCGAAGCTCAACGTCCGGTAGACCGCGACCCCGCCTCCCGCCGCTCCGCCGCCCGTCAGCTCCGCGCACGCCTGCGCCGCCGCGGTGACGCGTCGCGTGTACGCGGGGTCCGTGGCGTCGAGGAGTATCCCCAGGGTCGTACCGCTGTGCCCGACGGCCACACCCAGGCCGCCGACTTCGCGGCAGATGGCCGCCATGGGGTCCAACGCCCTTTTGTATCGCAGGGATTGGTTCATCAGGGCGCTGCGGGTGGAGATGCGGCCGACCTCCGCCAGGTCCTGGTGGCGCACGGCTTCGGTGAGGCGTTCAAGGAGGGCGGCGTAGGCCCGCCGGTCGGCCGCCGTGAACGGTTTGGGGATGCGGTTGAAGTCCACCGTGTCCACCGAGCCGCCCTCGTCGATGCCGACCACCGCCATGGCGGGCAGCGAGCCGAGGACCGCGCGGAGGCGGACGCTGCGGTGGTGGAAGGCGACGATCGCGGGGTAGAGCACGCCGTCGGTGGGCTCGATGCGGGACAGGAGCCGTTCGATCCTGGCGGGCGGCATGGCGACGCCAAGGGCCCGGCCGACCGCCCGCGCGGTGGCGACGAGGTCGGCGGAGGAGCTGGCGAGCCCCTTGCCCTCGGGTATCACGCTGCTGACGGTGAGCACTCCGCCGCGCGGGCCGCCGACCGGGAAACCCGGCCCGGCAGGCGCCAAGTCGGCAATCATGCGGGCCAGTCGGAGCGCTTTCGCCTTGTGCGCCGGACGAACTTCGATCTCTCCCGGCGCGAGCCCCGGCCGGGCGGCAGGCCGGAACGTGGCCATCGTCCACCGCGCGACGGGCAGCGTCACGAGGAAATCGCCGCCCTCCTCCGGCAGCGCGCCCTGGAGCAGCTCCCCGAACGTACCGAAAGCGGTACCCACCCCCACTCCCGGCGGCGCCCCCTCTCGCGACGGTCGAGGCCGGATCCCGACTCCCTCTCCCTGGAACACCTTCACGCGACTCCTCTCGACATCGCGGCGCGCACGAGCGCCGCTCTCCGCGGTCAGCAGTACGCCGAGCCTACCTGCTCTTGACAATCATTTTCATCTAATGTGATGCTCTCGGCGTTCCCGGGGGCCGCCCGCTCTCCCCCGGGCCCCTCCCTGCCCATACGTCCCTACGGGGGATCTCAGTCATGCACGCACACATCGCCGAAGCGGTGAAAAGACCCGACCTCATATCCCTCGCGCCAGATCTCGCCTGCCTCAGGTTCGAGACCATGAAGGTCCACTCCGCCCTCGGCGCCGTCCGGCACCTGCTCACGACCGGCGCCGTCAAGCCGGGCGACACGCTCATGGACAGCTCCAGCGGCATCTACGCCCAGGCCCTCGCGCTCGCCTGCCACCGCTACGGCATGAAGTGCCACATCGTCGGCTCCACCACCGTGGACCGCGCCACCCGGGTCCAGCTGGAGATACTCGGCGCGACCCTGGAACAGGTCGCGCCCTCCCAGGACCTGCGCCTCGACCAGGAGTCGAGGGTGCGGCGCATCGCCGAGACCCTCGCGGCCAACCCCTCGTACCACTGGATGCGGCAGTACCACGACTCCATCCACTACTACGGCTACCGCGAGGTCGCCGACGAGATCGACGAGGAGCTGCCCGCCGGGCCCCTCGCGCTGGTCGGCGGCGTCGGCTCGGGCGCGTCGACCGGAGCGCTCGCCTGCTATCTGCGCGAGGCGGGCCGGGACGTGTCACTCATCGGTGTGCAGCCCTTCGGCAGCGTGACCTTCGGCGCCGAGCACGTCGCGGACCCGGACATGATCATCGCTGGGATCGGCAGTGCCATCGAGTTCCGCAACGTCCGGCACGAGCTGTACGACCGCGTGCACTGGGTGAACTTCGACAGCGCCCTCTCCGGAGCGGTCGCCCTGCTGCGCACCAGCGGCATCTTCGCCGGGCTCTCGGCCGGTGCCGCTCATCTGGCCGCGCGCTGGGAGCAGCGACGGGACGACTCGCGTACATACGTCTTCATCGCCGCCGACACCGGACACCGGTACGTGGACGGCGCCTACGCGCACCACGAACAGGCCCCGGACATCGAGACGTTGAAGCCGTACGAGATCACCTCGCTCGACGAGCTGCACCTCCCCTGGTCCACGACGTCCTGGCCGCCCGCCGCCCCCTGAACACCCCCTGCTCCCACAACGCATCCCACAGCGCATTCCCACCACGCCCGAGCACCGAGAAAGAACACACATGCCGCACCCCACGCCCCACACCGTCGCGGAGCTCACCGACGCCGTCCTGTCCGGCGCGCACGGCCCGGACCCGGCCGACCTCACCGTCACCAGCGCGTTCTGGCTCTACAACACCACTCGCCTGGCCGGCGGCGAGGTCACCTACCACAACCACTATCTCCTTCTCCGCGTCGGCGACTCCTTCGGCGCCTGCTCCTTCGAGGCGGGTGAACTCGCCCCGGGCTTCTGCGAGAACTCCTCGGGGCACTCCCTGGACAAGCTCCTGCGCGACGAGTCCGCCCCCGTGCGCACCGCGGCGCTCGACGCCTACCTCGCGCGGGTGCGCCCGCACCGCGACGCCGACGACGCCGAGCGCGTCACGCTACCGGCCGGTACGCCCGAAATCCGCGCCGAGGCCCGGGACGCCGCCGTCGCCGGGCTGCTCGACATCGAGCCCGGCGCCCGGGTCGCCCTGATCGGCGTGGTCAACCCCCTCGTCGCGGCGATACGCGAGCGGGGCGGCGTCTGCCTGCCCTGCGACCTGAACCTGCGCACGACCGCGTGGGGCGAGCCCGTCAGCGACGACATGACCGAGGTCCTCTCCTCGGCCGACGCGGTCGTCGCCACCGGCATGACCCTCAGCAACGGCACCTTCGACCTGATCCTGCGGCACTGCGTCGAGCACGCCGTACCGCTGATCGTCTACGCCCAGAGCGGCAGCGCCGTCGCCCGCGCCTTCCTCGGCGCGGGCGTCACCGCCCTGAACGCGGAGCCGTTCACGTTCTCCCAGTTCAGCGCCGACCCCACCCCGATGTACCGCTACCGGGCCGCCCGCGCGCACGGAGTCGCAGCGTGAGCGCCGACACCACCAAGGACACCGACAACGACACCGGCACCACCACCGGCGACCTGCGCATGGCCCGCACGCTGTGGCCCGTGCTGCTCGCCTCGGCCGTGGGTCTGCTGCCGTTCACCGTCTTCAGCACGTACCTCGTGCCCATCGCCGACGAGGCGGGCAGCAGCGTCGCCGCGATGGGCGGCCTGCGCGGACTCGGCGGTCTCGCCGCCCTGTTGGTGGGGACGGCCCTCGCCCCGCTCATCGACCGGGTCCCCCGGGAGTGGGCGGCGGCGGGCGCGCTCGCCGTGCTCGGCGTCTCGGCCGCGCTCGGCGCCGGCGGGAACTTCGTCCTGCTCGCCGTCTTCTGCCTGCTGATCGGCGCCAGTACGTCGGTGCTGAACCCGGCGCTGACCGCCGCGGCCGCCGACCGCTTCGGCACGGGCCGGGCCGCCGGGCGCGCGGCGACCCTGGTCACCGCCGTCCAGTCCATGACCGCCATGCTCGCCGCGCCGGTCATCGCGCTGCCCGCACTGTTCTGGGGGTGGCAGGGCGACCTGTTCGGGGTGACCGTCCTTTCGCTGCTGCTCGCGGTGGTGTTCGTCGCGCGCCGCAAGGACGCGGGCGCCGCCCGGGGCACGGCCCCCGGGCAACGCCTGGGCTACGTCGCCTCGTTCAAGGCCCTGGGCGCCGTGCGCGGGGTGGTGCCGCTCCTCCTCATCGCGTTTCTGCGCACCGCCGTCTTCATGGGGTACCTCTCGTACCTGGCCGCGTTCTACGAGGAGCGGTTCGGCCTGAGCGCCGGGCTCTTCACCCTCGTATGGACGCTGAGCGGTGCGTCGTTCTTCGTCAGCAACCTCCTCACGGGACGGCTCACCAACGCGGAGCGACCGCGCATCGGCACCGAACGGCTGCTTGCTGTCGGCCTGTTGGGCGCACTCGTGTCGGTCGTGGGCTTCTACTTCGCGCACTGGCTGCCGCTCGCGCTCGCCCTCACCGCGCTGCACGCGGCGAGCCACGCCGTCGTCGCGGCGTGCGTGGTCAGCCTCATCGTGCGGCGGTGCGGTCCCGGGCTGCGCGGCTCGGCGCTGAGCGTCAACGCGGCGGGGATGAGCCTCGGCGTGTTCGTCGGCGCGGCGCTCGGCGGGGCGGGGCTCGGGCTCGCCGGGTACCCGGGCGTGGCCGTCGTGTTCGGCGTGCTCGTCGTCGTCGCGGTCGGGGCAGCGGCGCTGGTGCTGCGGGCCGGGGCGGTCCGGGACGGGGCGGTCCGGGACGGGGCGGTCCGGGACGGGGAGTCCTCATGACCGTGACCGCCGAGGCGACCACGGCGCCCGCCGGGCCCGTCGGCGTGCGCGAACGCCTCGCGTCCCCCGTGGCCCTCCTCCTGACCTGCCTCGCCCTCTTCCTCGTCCTGCTCGCCTCCGTCGTGGTGGCGATCGGGCTCGGCGCGGCCGTGATCACACCCGGAGACACCGCCCGCTATCTGTGGGCGGCGCTCAGCGGCGGCCGCATCGACGCCGACGAGCGGACGACGTACCAGATCGTCTGGCAGATCCGGACGCCGCGCGTCCTGCTCGCCGCGCTGGTGGGGGCCGGTCTGAGCGCGGTCGGCACGGCCATCCAGGCCATGGTGCGCAACGCGCTCGCCGACCCGTTCGTGCTCGGCGTCTCCTCGGGGGCGTCGGTGGGCGCCGTCGGCGTGACGGTGACCGGGGGCCTGGCCGCGCTCGGGGTGTACGCGGTGTCGGCAGGCGCGTTCATCGGGGCGCTCGTCGCGTCCTTCCTCGTGTACGTCGCGTCGAGCGACCGGGGCTCGCTCTCGCCACTGCGCCTGGTCCTGACCGGCGTCGCGATGTCGCTCGGTTTCCAGGCCCTGATGAGCGTGATCATCTACTTCGCGCCGGACAGCGAGGCGACCGGCATGATCCTGTACTGGACGATGGGCAGCTTCGGCGCGGCCTCCTGGGGCGCGCTGCCCGTCGTCTCCGCGGTTATACTGCTCGGCCTCGCCGTCCTGTACCGGCACGCCAGGGCCCTCGACGTGCTCGCGCTCGGCGACGAGACCGCCGCGAGCCTGGGCGTCGGCGCCGACCGGCACCGCAGGTCCCTGCTCGTGCTCGTCTCGCTGATCACCGGCGTGATGGTCGCCGTCAGCGGCGCCATCAGCTTCGTCGGGCTCGTCATGCCCCACCTGGTACGGATGGTCGTCGGCGCCACACACGCCCGGGTCCTCGCCGTGGCCCCGCTGGTCGGCGCGGTGTTCATGGTCTGGGTCGACCTGCTGTCCCGGACAGTGGTCGCACCCCGCGAACTGCCGCTCGGCGTCATCACCGCGCTCGTCGGCGTACCGGTGTTCATCGCGCTGATGCGGCGCAAGGGCTATGTGTTCGGGGGCCGTTGAGATGGAACTGCGAATCGACGGACTCAGCGTCGTCACCGACGGCAGGAATCTGGTGCGCGATCTGTCGCTCGCCGTGGACAGCGGCCGGATCGTCGGCCTGGTCGGCCCGAACGGCAGCGGCAAGTCGACGGCGCTGCGCTGCGTGTACCGCGCGCTGCGCCCGACGACCGGCACCGTGCGGGTCGGCGGGGACGACGTCTCACTGCTCACGATGCGCCGCGGCGCGCAGCTCGTCGCCGCGATGACGCAGGACGGCGCCGTCGACCTGGACTTCACGGTCGAGGAGGTCGTCGCGCTCGGCCGGGCCCCGCACCAGCGCGGCAACCAGGCCCTCACCGGGCGCGAACGGGAGCTGTGCGCACGGGCGATGGAGCGGCTCGACATCCGCCACCTGGCCCGGCGCAGCGTCCTCACCCTGTCCGGCGGCGAGCGCCAGCGCGTGCTGCTCGCCCGCGCGCTCGTCCAGGAGCCGGAGGTCCTGGTCCTCGACGAGCCGACCAACCACCTCGACGTACGCCACCAGGTCGAGGTCCTCTCGTACCTGCGCGGCGCGGGGCTCACCGTCCTCGTCGTCCTGCACGACCTCAACCTCGCGGCGGCGGCGTGCGACCGGATCGGAGTGCTGTCCCAGGGGCGGCTGGTCGCGGCCGGGACTCCCGAGGACGTCCTCACCGAGGGGCTGGTCGCCGATGTGTTCGGCGTGCGGGCCAGCGTCGTGCCGCACCCCCTGACGGGTGGTCCGCAGCTGCTGTATTCGCTCGGCCCTTCTCTCTGACCTCTCTGACCCTCTTGACCTCTCTGACCCGCTTGACCTCTCTGAAAGGTCCAACTCCCCCATGTCCCACATCAGATTCGTCGCGGCCGGATCCGCGCTCGCCCTGACGCTGCTCGTCAGCGGCTGCGGCGCCGAGGTCGGCCAGGACGACGCGGCTTCGGCCTCGGACAAGGTCACCGTCGACCGCTGCGGCGAGCCCGTCCCGTACCGGGTTCCCCAGCGCGCGGTCGCGTACGAGGGCGGCAGCGCCGACAAGCTGTTCAGCCTCGGCCTGACCGAACACGTCCACGGCTATGTGATGCCGCCCGCCAACCCGCCGGTGAGCGAGTCCCCCTGGGCGTCGGAGTACGCCAAGGTGAAGATGCTCAGCGACGACCTGCTCAACAAGGAGCTCGTCGTCGAGGCCAAGTCCGACTTCGTCGTCGCGGGCTGGAACTCCGGCTTCAGCGATCAGCGCGGCATCACCCCGAAGATCCTGGACAAGCTCGGCGTCCAGAGCTTCCTGCACACGGAGAGCTGCTACAACTACCCCGGGTTTCCGCAGAAGGTCACCCCGTTCAAGGCGCTGTACAGCGACCTGGAGCGGCTCGGCAGGATCTTCCGGGTCGAGGAGCGGGCGGACCGGGTCGTCGCCGGACTGAAGAAGCGGGTGGCGGCCGTCGAGAAGAAGGCGCCCCGGAGCGGTGAGCGGGTGCCGGTCTTCCTCTACGACTCCGGCACCGACCAGCCCTCCACGGCAGGCAGTCAGGTCCCGCCCAACGACATCATCAAGAGCGCCGGCGGCCGGAACATCTTCGAGGGGCTCGACGAGCGCTGGACGCAGGTGAACTGGGAGGCGGTGGCCAAGGCCGAGCCCGAGGTCGTCATCGTCTTCGACTACGGCGACCGGCCCGCCGAGAAGAAGATCGAGTTCCTGAAGAAGTCCCCGCACACGAAGGATCTACCCGCCGTCAGGAAGAACAACTTCTTCGTCCTCGACTACAACGAGGGCATCAGCGGGCCGCGCAACGTGGACGGCCTGGAGAAGTTCGGGAAGTACCTGCGGGAGCTGAAGCGTTAGGGGCTCGCAAGGGCCACCGCCCCTTCGGCCGCCTGACCGGCCGCTTTGGCGCGGGCGACGGCCGCCTGCGCGTGCTGCCCCGTCTCCTCCGCCAGGCGCGCCTGGGCCAGCCAGTTGTACGGGCAGACCGGGCGCAGCTGGATGCGTTCGCTCAGCAGGGTGCGGGCCAGGTCGTGGCGGCCTGCGCGCAGCGCGGACTCCAGGAGGGTCTTGTGCACGGCGTCGCGCTGGGCGTGGCTTCCGCCGTACTCGCCGAGCCGGTGGCGGACGGGGAGCAGGAGGTCGACGGCCCGGTCGTAGCCGTGCTGTCCGTAGGCGATCAGCGCGCGGCACACGGGCAGTCCGACGTCCGCGGTCATGGCGTGGTTGGAGAGGCCCGCGCCGCTGCGTGCGACGTACGCCTCGCGGTCGCGCACCAGGCGCTCGGCTTCGGCCGTGCGGTCCGCGCCGACGTACGCCATCACCGCGTGTACGTCGTTGAAAGCGTAGTACGCGCCGTCGTGGCGGGCGGCCCAGGCGTCGGCGAGCCGCTGCCACCGGGCCCCGGCGTCCTGCCCGGCCAGGTGCAGGCGCCACAACAGGGCGGCGGCGTCGAGGAGTTCCATCGCCGTATCCGTCGATCCCGCGTGGTGCAGGGCCGCGTCGTAGATCTTCAGTACGCGGGGGAGGTCACCGGCCTCCAGGGCGTAGAGGCAGTAGTGCCACCAGTTGTGCACGTTCAGGTAGTTGCCCGCCGCCCAGTCGTCGGCGCGGGCGTCGAGGTAGCGGATGCCGTCGGCGAACCGGCCCTGCATCTCGTAGGTGTGCACCACGGCGTGGATGGCCCACACGTCGCGCGGGCGGCGTTCGACGGCCTCGATGCCGGTGTCCCGGGCCTTTTCGTAGTGGCCGGACTCCTGAAGGCCGAAGGCGTACATGCCGAGGACGGGGCCGTAGTACGGGTCCGACTCGTCCCAGGCGGACAGTGCGCCGCCGACGCGGTCGCGCAGCCGGGGCGCGTCGCCGGTGAAGAAGTCGATCTGGTGGCCGACGGCCAGCGCGAGGACGTCGTGCGGGTACGCGACGGAGATCTCCCCCAGTACCCGGCCCGCCCGGTGGATGTCGCCGCGCAGCCAGGAGGTGGCGGCGGCGACGTGCATCCGCTCGCGCGGTGTCATCTCCCCGCGGTGCACGTGTTCGTTGAAGCGCTCGAAGGCGCCGCGGGCGTCGGCGGCGTCCTTCTCCTCCGTGCCGAGCAGGCCGAGGTGGGCGGCCAGGACGTTGCCCATGACGGAGCGGGGTGCGGCGGCGAGCACCTGCCGGGACGCGTCGGCCACTTCGGCGCGGAAGAACAGCAGGTGTTCCAGGGCCTGTTCGTAGTGGTCCACGGCGTCGGGGCCGGTGCGCGACATCGGGTGGCCGTGCCGGTCGGCTGCCATGATCGGCTCCTTCCGCGGGGAGAGCGCGGGGTGGCCCGCCGAGCCGGTCGCTCGGCGGCGGGAAGCCGATTCTGCCCAGCCGCGTGCCACTTGACGCGCTGTGACCGGTTTGCGGGATATGAAACAGGCCCTGACGCCCCGGGCGGTCCCGGGAACGCCCTGACGGCACTCTGGCATCACCGCTTCGGGCGGCTTACCTTGGCAGCGTTGACGTACCACTCGCACGGCTTGTCATGCACTTGTCCATTTTATCCCGGCAAGAGGCACGAGGTGAGCCATGTTCCTCAGGCACAGACGCCCCACGCACGGACATACCCCCCGTCCACGGCGCGGCCAGGCCCGACGCACCACCGTCGTCGCCGCCGTCCTCGCCACCCTGGCGGCGGCCGCCGTCGGCACCGCCCGGGCGACCCCCGAAAGCGCCGCCGACACCGACCGGACCCGGCCATCCCTGGCCCGTCCCGTCGACCCGCAGAACTGGCGCAACCCCGACGACATGACCTGGAGCGACTACCGCTCCGTGCCCGGCACCGACTGGGCGAACCCCGACGTCCACCCCACCGACCGGACGTTCAAGGGCGCGCTGGTGCTCCTGGACTACCCCGACGAGGGGTTCACGGTCGGCGAGCCGCCCGGGTCGAGCGTCTTCGGCAACCCGCAGCCCACGGCCTCCGACATACCGCGCGCCCAACTGCCCCGGTTCTACCAGGACTTCCTCAACAAGCCCGGGCCCCTCAACCACGGGCACACCATCAACGAGTACTGGATGGAGGACTCCGGCGGACGCGTCGGCGTCGACCTCAAGGCCTTCGGCGTGTACCGCATGCCGTTCAGGTCGTTCCAGTACGGCATCGAGCCCGGCATGAACCCCGGCGCCTGCCCGACCGGCACCACCTGCGGCAAGAACATCCGCACCGACGGCAGGGCCGCCTGGATCGCCCAGGTCGGCGAGGCCGAGGCGGCCAAGTACGACTTCGTCTTCTTCCTCACCGCCGGGCAGGACGAGTCCTCCACCTGGCAGGAGTTCGGCCAGATGAAGTTCGGCTCCGCGGGCCAGGTGCCCGGCACGTGGGGCCCGCCGTCCCCCATCGCCTCCGGCAGCAACGCCGCCGCCACCCGCTATGTGCCGTGGACCTCCTGGCAGGCCGCGGCCCGCATCTGGCCCAACGCCGTCACCGGCTCCTCCACCCAGGCCGAGAGCTCGGGCATGGGGGTGTACGCCCATGAGCTCAGCCACATCCTGGGCATCGGCGACAACTACAACAACCCCTACGGCACGCCCCTGAGCCGCACGTACACCGGCATCTGGAGCATGCTCTCGCGCGGCTCGTTCAACGGGCCCGGCGGGCCGCACACCCGCTGGAAGATACCGGCCACCGACGGCGGCTCGATGGGCTCCCACCACATTCTGCGCGACAAGCTCAAGCTCGGCACCGTCGACGAGAAGAACGTGCTGCGCCTGGACCGCGACGCGCTCAAGGACTCCGGTGTCGTCGTCGCCCGGGTCACCGCCCGTTCCGCGCCGCCCGGCACCAACGGCCTGTCCGGCGTCAACATCGCCATGTCCCGCGACCTGTCCCCCGCCTGCGACCGCGACACCGACCCCATGTGCGACGGCGGCGGCTACCAGAACTACACCGCCGAAGTGGTGGACCGCATGGGCATGGACTCCTTCACCCCGGACAACGGCGTACTGATCACCAAGACCAAGAACGAGGACCGCGCCCCGTTCGCCTGGGTGATCGACGCGCACCCCGAGGACATCGACATGGTGGACTTCACGCGCCCCGACGGCACCCCGCAGAAGATCACCATGGGCGACTACCGGCAGCTCAGCGACGCGCTCTTCCACGCGGGAGCGGACTCGGGCAGCTCCTACGAGTACGTCGACCGCGCCAACCGCCTGCACTTCTACGTCACCGACATCCGGCGCAGCCGCTCGGGCGTGCTGTCGTACACCATCGCCGTCAAGTCCCTGGACGGCGCGGGTCCGCAGCGCCGCGGCACCGCGCTCGGCCGCGGCGACGCGCAGGGCAGCCCCGGCAAGGGCCGGGCCACCTGCACCTTCCCGCTGACCAACACCGGCCGCGCGATGGCCGAACCGCCGAGCGGCCACCCCGAGGACGCCACCCGCTACCTCGGTTCCGACGTCTACCGGCTCTCCGCCGAGGCGTCGGACCGCGGCTGGTCCGCCTGGCTGCCCAACAGGCTGGCCACCGCGAAGGCGGGCTCCACCGTCGACGTGGACGTCGACGTCACCGCGAGGCCGGACGCCCGCCCGCGCGGCAAGCTCACCCTGACCGCCCGCTCGGTGAGCGACCCGCACAAGACCGCGAGGGCCACCTGCACCCTCGCCAAGAAGGGCTGACTCTCACGAAACGCTGAGCTCAGCCCGCGAAGGCGACGCCCGGCAGGCCGCGGCCCGCGTCCGGCACGACCAGGACCGAACCCGAGAGGGGGTGCGGTCGGTCGAGGCCGGTGCGGGCCGTGGTGATGTACAGGTCGCGCAGGCCGGGGCCGCCGAAGGCGCAGGCCGTGGGTCGGCGCACCGGCAGCTCCACCGTCCTGTCGAGCCGCCCGTCGGGGGTGTAGCGGCGGACCGCCGCGCCGTCCCAGAGCGCGACCCACACGCAGCCCTCGGCGTCGACGGTGAGCCCGTCGGGAAAGCCCGCCCCCTCCTCGATGCGGGCGAACGGGCGCCTGTTCAGGACGTGTTGACCGTCCTGGTCGAGTACGTCGACGCGGCGCGTGGGGCTGTCGGTGTAGTAGACGAGCCGTCCGTCGGGGCTCCAGCCGGTGCCGTTGCTGACGGCCACGGGGGCGAGCAGTTCGCGGACGGTGCCGTCGGGGGCGACGCGGGTGAGGCTGCCGCCGCCGGGCGTCTCGTCGTAGCGCATGGTGCCCGCCCAGAGCGCACCGTCGGGCGCCACGGCCGCGTCGTTGCCGCGGCGGCCCGGCACCGGGTCGCGGACCAGCCAGCTGAAGGGCGCGCCGCCGGGCCCGTACAGGCCGATGCCGTCGCGGAGGTTGACGACCAGGCCGCCGCCCGCGCGGGGCTTGGCGGCGCCGACGTGCTGTCCGGTCGTCATGACCGTGCGGCGGCCGTCCCCCGGCGCGTACGTATGGACGCGGGAGGCGAGGATGTCGACCCAGATCAGGCGGCCGGTCGCGGCGTCCCAGGTGGGGCCCTCACCGAGCGACGCCTCGGCACGCACCGCCACGTCGTACTCGCGCCTGCTCACCGCACGGCTGCTCACCGCGTGCCCCGGTGGCCCAGGCGGAGCGACAGATCATCCGCGCCCTTGGCGGCGAGCTCGGCCAGTTCGCTCTCGCGCTGCTCGCTCCAGCGGATCATCGGCACGGAGATGGAGAGCGCCGCGACGACCTGCCCCGCACTGTCGCGCACCGGCGCCGCCACGCAGCTGACGTCGGGGTTGGACTCCCGGTGCTCGACGGCGACACCCCGCTCGCGGATCCCGGCGAGCACGGTCAGGAGCTCGGCGGGATCGGTGATGCTGTCGGGTGTCATGGCGGTGAACTCCCGCCCCTGGAGCCGGGCTTCGAGCTCGGCGGGGGGCAGCGAGGCGAGCAGCATCTTGCCGACCGAGGTGCAGTGCGCGGGGAGGCGGCGGCCCGCCGCGGAGACCATGCGCACGGCGTGCGTGGAGTCCACCTTGGCGATGTAGATGACGTCGGCGTCCTCCAGGATCGCGACGTGCACGGTCTCGTCGCAGGTCTCGGCGACCTCGCGGGCCACCTGGCGGCCCTCCGCGGCGAGGTCGAGCTGCTCGGCGTACCGGCTGCCGAGCTGGTAGGTGCGGACGCCTAGGCGGTAGCGGCCGGGCTGGTCGGGGAGCTGGACGAGGTATGAGCGGGCGGCCAGGGTGGTGAGCAGCTCGTGCACGGTGGTGCGCGGCAGCTGGAGTCGCCGGGTGACCTCGGGGGCGGACAGCGTCCCGTCGCCGTCCAGGAACAGTTCGAGTATGTCCAGCGACCTGGTCACCGCGGGCACCAGTCGTCCCATGAGTTCGGCCCTCCACCCTGCGCGTCCGAAACTTCGGTCGCTGATCGATATGACGAACACAGGGTAGGCGCGGCGCAGTTCACGGCGCAATGGCCGCCGGACGCGCATGCCGGATACGCACCGGACACGCACGCCGAACTCCGGTGGCGCGCGAACCATTGACACGTTCCCGCCCCCGTGAATACCGTCACGCCAACATTTCGAACGTGTGACGAAATACCGAACAAGTCAAGGGGCAACTACCTTGCGCATTACGGGAATCAGCACGCATGTGGTCGGCACGCCCTGGCGGAATCTCACCTATGTCCAGGTCCACACCGACGAGGGCCTGACCGGTGTCGGCGAGACCCGCATGCTCGGCCGCACCGACGCGCTCATCGGCTACCTCCGCGAGGCCGAGGCCAACCACATCAAGGGGTCCGACCCGTTCGCGATCGAGGACCTCGTGCGCCGGATGAAGTACGGCGACTACGGCCGGGCCGGCGAGATCGTGATGTCGGGCATCGCCGTCATCGAGACGGCCTGCTGGGACATCAAGGGCAAGGCCCTCGGCATGCCCGTCTGGCAGCTCCTGGGCGGCCAGGTCACCGACCGGGTCAAGGCGTACGCGAACGGCTGGTACACCACCGAGCGCACCCCGGAGGCGTACCACAAGGCCGCGCAGGCGGTCATGGAGCGCGGCTACCGGGCCCTGAAGATCGACCCGTTCGGGACGGGGCACTACGAGCTGGACCACGAACAGAGCCTGTACGCGGTCTCGTTGATCGAGGCCGTGCGCGACGCGATCGGCCCCGACGCCGAACTGATGCTGGAGATGCACGGCCGGTTCTCGCCCGCCACCGCGATCCGGCTCGCGCGCGAGCTCGCGCCGTTCCGGCCCGCGTGGCTCGAGGAGCCCGTGCCGCCGGAGAACCTGAAGGCCCTGGCGAAGGTCGCGGCCACGGTGGACATGCCGGTGGCGACCGGCGAACGCATCCACGACCGCATCGAGTTCCGCGAGCTCTTCGAGAGCCAGGCCGCCGACATCCTCCAGCCCGACGTCGGCCACATCGGCGGCATCTGGGAGACCCGCAAGCTCGCGGCCACCGCCGAGACGCACTACCTGCTGGTGGCCCCGCACAACGTGGGCGGCCCCGTGCTGACCGCCGCCTCGCTGCAGGTCGGCTTCGCCACGCCGAACTTCAAGATCCTGGAGCACTTCAACGACTTCGCGGACGCGGACATCAAGAAGGTGGTGAAGGGCGCGCCGCGGGTGGACCCGGAGACGGGCTGCTTCCACCTGTCGCACGAGCCGGGCCTCGGCGTCGAGCTCGACACCGACGCGGCGGCCGAATTCCCCCAGCAGCAGGCCCGGTTCGACCTGTGGGCCGAGGGCTGGGAGAAGCGGGCGCCCGGCGGTACCGGCGCATGACGTCACGCGCGATCGTCGTCGACCGTCCGGGCACCCACCGCCTCGTCACCGGAGAGCGTCCCGAACCGCGCCCCGGCGAGGTCCTCGTCGAGGTCGCCGCCGCCGGGATCTGCATGAGCGACCGCGAGGTGTACGACGGACACCGCGACGCCGCGTTCGTCCGCTACCCGGTGACTCCGGGCCACGAGTGGTCCGGCACCGTGGTGGCCGTCGGCAGCGGGGCCGACCCCGCCCTCGTCGGGCGCAGGACCGTCGCCGAGGGGTTCAGGGCGTGCGGCGTGTGCGAGCGGTGCCGGTGCGGCGAGACGAGCCTGTGCACCGGCGGATACGCCGAGACCGGGTTCACCGAGCCCGGCGCCTTCGCCGACCATCTCACCGTGCCCGTACGGCTGTTGCACCTCCTTGCCGACGACGCGGACCTGCGCGCCGCCGCGCTGCTCGAACCGGCCGCCGTGATCGCGGCGGCCGTACGGGCGGCGCGTCCCCGGCCCGGTGAGCGCGTCGCCGTGGTCGGCGCGGGGACGCTCGGGCAGCTGGCCGTGCAGTGGCTCGCGGCGTGCGGCCCCGCCGAGCTGGCCGTCATCGACCCCCGCGAGGCCCGTGGTGAGCAGGCGCGGGAGTTCGGGGCGACCCGCGCCCTGTCCCCCGCCGAGGCGGAGTCGACGTACGGCACCTTCGACCTCGTCATGGAGACAGCGGGGGCGCCCACCACGGCTGCCTCGTCCTGCCTGCTCGCGCGCAGGGGCGGGCGGGTTGTGCTCACCGGGATGTTCACGGCGGGGGCGGTGGGGATCGACCCCGTGCATCTGTCCCTCAGCCAGCTGGAGGTGCGGTCCGTCTTCGGGGCGCCGTCCTCGGCCTGGTCGGACGCGGTGCGGGCGTTCGGTCTCGGGCTGCTTGATCCTGCCCCCCTGATCACGCACGAGTTCCCCCTGGAGCGGTACGGGGACGCGGTCGCGCTGGTCGGGAGCGGGGATCCCGGGGCCGGGAAGGTCTTGTTGCTGCCCTGAGCTCTTTGGCTGCGGGCCGTGGGGGCTGGTCGCGCAGTTCCCCGCGCCCCCCGGGGGGGGGGACACCCGCTGCTGCGCCCCACGTGATGCGCGGCCGTACCGACGTACACCTCACGATCCGAACTTCGTTCGAGATTTCGGACGATGCGATCCGATGCACCCGACACATCCGATGCACCTGACCCAAAGGACACCCGTGACCGACCCCTCCCCCCTCCTCCCCCGGCCGCCCGGCGAACCCGCGCTCGCCGCCCTCGGTCTCGCCGCCCCCTCACCCGACCCCGCCGACGCATCCCCGCACACCTTCCCCGACGGCGGCACCTGGCGCGTCGAGATCCCGTCCGTCGAGGGGCCCGAGGCGCTCGGCGTCGTGCTCAAGGAGTCCGCGCGGCTCGACGTGCCGATCCACCGCGTCAGCCAGGGCAGCGGTGTCTGGATGCTCACCGACGTCGAGATCACCGAGATGGCCGAGGCGTGCGCCGAGCGCGACATCGAGCTGTGCCTGTTCACCGGGCCGCGCGGCACCTGGGACACCGGTGCCTCCACCCGTACCGACTCCGGCGGCGCCGGGCTGCGCGCCCGAGGCCATGACGCGCTCGCGGGCTGCGTCGAGGACGCCGTACGCGCCACCGAACTGGGCGTCGGCTGCCTGCTCGTGGCCGACGAGGGCGTCCTGTGGACACTGCACCGGCTGCGCGCCGCCGGGGTCCTGCCCGCCGGCACCACCCTCAAGCTGTCCGCGCTGACCGGCCCGGTCAACCCCGCCTCGTACGCCGTGTACGAGCGGCTCGGCGCCGACTCCCTCAACGTGCCGTCCGACCTGACCCCCGCCCATCTCACCGAGATCCGCCGGATCAGCCGGGCCCCCATGGACATGTACGTCGAGGCGCCCGACGACCTCGGCGGCTACATCCGGATGTACGAGGTCGCCGAGCTGATCCGGCGCGGCGCCCCCCTGTACGTGAAGTTCGGCCTCGCCAGGGCCACCGGCATCTACCCCTACGGCGCCCAGCTGCGCGAGCACACCCTGGCGACGGCCCGCGAGCGAATCAGACGCGGACGGCTCGCCCTCGACCTGCTCGCCCGGCACGGCGCGGACGGCGGGATGTCGCCGCTCGGCTCACGGCTCCCCGGCGAACTGAGCCGCTTCCCCGTCCCGGAAGGGGACTGACCATGCGCACGCGACCCCGCACCCGCACGCTCGGCGTGGCCCTGACGGCCGCGCTGCTCACCGTCTCGCTCGCCGCCTGCGGCCAGGAGGCCAAGGGCGGCAGCCGCTACAAGCCGGACACCGGCAAGGGCGGCACCATCGGCCTCGCCATGCCCACCAAGTCCTCCGAGCGCTGGATAGCCGACGGCAGGAACATGGCCGAGCAGTTCCAGAAGGCCGGGTACAAGACCGATCTCCAGTACGGCGACGACAAGGTGGAGAACCAGGTCGCCCAGTTGGAGAACATGATCACCAAGGGCCACCGGCTGCTCGTGGTCGCCTCCATCGACGGCTCGGCGCTCACCGACGTGCTCCGCCAGGCGCACGACGCGGGGATCCCCGTGATCTCGTACGACCGCCTCATCCTCGCCACGAAGAACGTCGACTACTACGCGTCCTTCGACAACGAACGCGTCGGCGAGCTGCAGGGCCGGTACATCGTCGACAAGCTGAAGCTCGGCGAGCCCGACGCGGGCTCCGACGACAAGCACACCATCGAGCTGTTCGCGGGCTCGCCCGACGACAACAACACCAAGTACTTCTGGAGCGGCGCCATGAAGGTGCTCCAGCCGTACCTGAAGAGCGGGCAGCTCGTCGTCCGCAGCAAGCAGACGAGGATGAACCAGGCCACGACCTTGCGCTGGGACGGCGGCACCGCGCAGAAGCGCATGGACGACCTGATCAGCAAGAGCTACGGCGATCAGCGCGTCGACGCGGTCCTCTCGCCGTACGACGGGATATCGATCGGCGTCATCTCCGCGCTCAAGAGCGCCGGTTACGGCAGCAAGAGCCAGCCGCTGCCCGTCATCACCGGGCAGGACGCCGAGCTCGCGTCGGTGAAGTCCATCATCCGCGGCGAACAGACGCAGACCGTCTTCAAGGACACCCGCAAGCTGGCCGCGCGGACGGTGCGGATGGGCGACGCGGTGCTGACCGGCAAGAAGGTGCGGGTCAACAACACCGAGGACTACGACAACGGCGAGAAGACCGTGCCGTCCTACCTCCTCAAGCCCGTCAGCGTCGACAGGAAGAACACCCGGCTCCTCGTGGACGAGGGGTACTTCACCGCGGGACAGCTCACATGACCGGGCACGCGGGAGAGGCCGGGCCGCTCCTGGAGATGCGCGGGATCACGAAGACGTTCCCGGGTGTCAAGGCGCTCTCGGACGTGAACCTGACGGTGCGTCCGGGCGAGATCCACGCGATCTGCGGGGAGAACGGCGCGGGCAAGTCGACGCTGATGAAGGTCCTCAGCGGGGTGCATCAGCACGGGAGTTACGACGGCGAGATCCTCTTCGAGGGCGAGCGGGTGGCCCTCAAGGACATCCGCGCCGGTGAGCGGCACGGCATCGTGATCATCCATCAGGAGCTGGCGCTCGTACCGTACTTGTCGATCGCGGAGAACATCTTCCTCGGCAACGAACAGGCCAGCCGCGGATTCATCGACTGGAACGGCACCCTGCGCAGGGCGAGCGCGCTGCTGAAGCGGGTGGGCCTGCACGAGAAACCGCAGACGCTGGTCTCCGACATCGGCGTGGGAAAGCAGCAGCTGGTGGAGATCGCCAAGGCCCTGTCGAAGGAGGTGAAGCTGCTCATCCTCGACGAGCCGACGGCCGCGCTCAACGACGAGGACAGCGGAAAGCTCCTCGATCTGATCGTCGAGCTGCGCGGACAGGGCATCGCCGGCATCGTCATCTCCCACAAGCTGGGCGAGATCCGGCAGATCAGCGACACGGTGACGATCCTGCGCGACGGCCGGACCATCGAGACGCTGACGGTCCGCCAGGAGGGTTCTGGTGTCCCCGAGTTGTCGGAGGAGCGCATCATCCGGGGCATGGTCGGCCGCGACCTCGACCACCGCTCCCCGACCGCACGCCGTACGAGGGCGCGGACGCGGACGCGGGCGAGCTCGCGCTCTCGGTCGAGGGCTGGACGGTGCGGCACCCGGTCGACCACCAGCGCACGGTCGTCGACGACGTGTCGCTCACCGTGCGGCGCGGCGAGATCGTCGGCATCGCGGGCCTGATGGGCGCGGGCCGCACCGAGCTCGCGATGTCCGTCTTCGGCCGGTCCTACGGGCAGTACGTCGCCGGCACCGTGTCGGTGAACGGCCGGAGCGTGGTGACGAGGACGGTCCCGGCGGCGGTCGACGCGGGCATCGCGTACGTCACCGAGGACCGCAAGCGCTACGGACTGAACCTCATCGACAACATCAACCGCAACGTCTCGCTGGCCTCGCTGCCCGGCATGCGGCGCCGCGGCGTCGTCGACGAACACCACGAGCGCCGGGTCTCCGAGCGCTACCGGAAGTCGATGAACATCAAGACGCCCACGGTCTTCGAGCAGGTGGGCCGCCTCTCCGGCGGCAACCAGCAGAAGGTCGTCCTGAGCAAGTGGATCCACGCCGACCCCGAGGTCCTGATCCTCGACGAGCCGACGCGCGGCATCGACGTGGGCGCCAAGTACGAGATCTACACCGTCATCGACAAGCTCGCGGCACAGGGCAAGGCGGTCCTGTTCATCTCCTCCGAGCTACCGGAGCTGCTCGGGATGTGCGACCGGATCTACACGATGGCCGAGGGCCGCCTGACCGGTGAGGTCACGCGCGCGCAGGCCAGCCAGGAAGTCCTGATGCGCCACATGACCCAGACCAGAAGCAGCAGGAGCTGAGGCCCGCCATGACCACCACGACCACTCCCCCGCGGGACCCGTCCGCCCCCTCGGCGCCCGCCGCGCCGTCGACCGGCGCGCTGCTGATCCAGAGCATGCGCTCCCACATGCGCCAGTACGGCATGCTCGTCGCCCTGGCGTTCATCGTCGTGCTGTTCCAGATCTGGACCGACGGCACGCTGCTGCTGCCGAACAACGTCTCCAACCTGATCCAGCAGAACGGCTACATCCTCATCCTGGCCATCGGCATGATGATCGTCATCATCGCGGGCCACATCGACCTGTCCGTCGGCTCGCTTGTGGCCTTCGTCGGCGCCATGTCGGCGGTGATGATGGTCAAACACGACATGCCGTGGGTGCTCGCGCTCGTCCTCTCCCTTCTGATCGGGGCGGTCGCGGGCGCGTGGCAGGGCTTCTTCATCGCGTACGTCGGCATCCCGTCGTTCATCGTGACGCTGGCCGGCATGCTGCTCTTCCGGGGGCTGACGCAGATCGTCCTGGAGGGCCAGTCGCTCGCGCCCTTCCCCGAGGGCTTCCAGAACATCGCCAAGGGCTTCATCCCGGAGACGGGCCCGTACACGCAGTACCACAACCCCACGCTCGTCCTGGGCCTCGCCACCGTCGCCTTCCTGCTGATCCGCGAATGGCGCGACCGCAAGCGGCAGACGGCGTACGACCTGGAGGTGCTGCCGACCGGGCTGTGGGCGGCGAAGTGCGTGGCGATGACGGCCGCGGTGGTCACCTTCACGCTGACGCTGGCCAGCTTCCACGGCGTGCCGGTCGTCATGCTCATCATGTGCGGACTGCTGATCGGCCTCGGCTACGTGATGCGCAACGCCGTCATCGGCCGTCACGTGTACGCCCTCGGCGGCAACAAGGCCGCCGCGATGCTCTCGGGCGTCAAGGACAAGCGCGTCACCTTCCTGGTCTTCGTCAACATGGGCGTGCTCGCGGCCCTGGCGGGCTGCGTATACGCGGCCCGCCTCAACGCGGGCACCCCGCAAGCAGGCCTCAACTTCGAACTCGAGGCGATCGCGGCCTCGTTCATCGGCGGCGCTTCGATGAGCGGCGGTGTCGGCACGGTGCTGGGCGCGGTGATCGGCGGCCTGGTCCTCGGCGTCCTCAACAACGGCATGTCACTCGTCGGGATCGGCACGGACTACCAACAGGTCATCAAGGGGCTCGTGTTGCTCGCCGCGGTCGGATTCGACGTGTGGAACAAGCGGAAGGCGGGGCGTTAGCGCCTGGCCCGGGATGCGCTCAGGCGTCCTGCGGATACCACCGCAGTTCCACGGTGTTGCCGTCCGGGTCCCGCACGTAGAGGGAGAGCGCGGTGCCCCGGGCGCCGAAACGCTCGCCGGGGCCGTCCACCACCGAGAAGGCGCCGGAGTCGATGACCTGCTGCCAGTCGAGCGGCTCGACGACCAGGCAGATGTGGTCGACGTTGGAGCCCCGCGGCCCGCCGTCGGCCCCCGTGATGAGGTCGATGATGGTGGTGGGGCTGACCCGCACGGACGGGAAGGGGACCTTGCCCGCACGCCACTCCTCCACCCGTACCGGTTCGAGGCCCAGCGGGCCGGTGTAGAAGGCGAGCGAACGCTCGATGTCGGCGACGTTCAGGACGAGGTGGTCGAAGGCGATCACACGCATGGGGGTCTCCGTTGATGCGGGGCGCCCAGGGCGCCGGTGGCGGTAGCGGTAGCGGTCGTTGACCGGTGGGTTCAGCATCGTCGAAGAGCGATCCATCGGTCCAACACATGCTTGTCATGTGATCCATCGTGTTTCACGATGGATCACATGGACCTCCAGCAGATGCGGTACGTCGTCGCGGTGGCGGAGACCGCGAGCTTCACCCGCGCCGCCGAGCGGTGCCACGTCGTCCAGTCCGCGCTCAGCCACCAGGTCGCCCGCCTCGAGAAGGAGCTGGGCGCCCGGCTGTTCGAGCGGACCAGCCGCCGGGTGCGCGTGACCGCCGCCGGTGAGGCGTTCCTGCCCGCCGCGCGCCAGGCCCTGGAAGCGGCCGAGCGGGCGCGGGCGGAGGTGGCGGCCGCCACCGGCGAGATCCGGGGCAGGCTGACCATCGGATCGATCCCCACGGTCGCGGCCGTCGACCTCCCGGCGGTGCTGCGGGACTACCGCCTGCGCTACCCCCAGGTGCGGATCAGCCTGCGGACCGGCTCCAGCGAGCGGCTCGTCGAGCAGGTGCGCGACGGCGCTCTGGACGCGGCGTTCCTCGGCGTGCAGCCCGGGTTCCGCCCGCAGGGCGTGAACGACAGGGAACTCGCCCACGGGCGGCACGTCGCCGTGGTCGCCCCGGACCACCCCCTGGCCACGGAGGCGGAGGTGGGCCTCCCCCGCCTCGCCGAGGAGGTGTTCGTGGACTTCGCCGAGGGCACCGTCGCCCGCGCCCAGTCCGACGAGGCGTTCGCGGCGGCCGGGCTGCGCCGCGAGGTCGCCTTCGAGGCCGGTGTCGAGCTCATGGCCCGGCTCGTCCGCCACGGACTGGGCATCGCCCTGCTGCCCGCAGCCTTCGCCGCTGAACTGCACGGCCTGCGGAGCGTGCCGGTCCGCGACGGTCCCGTACGGGTGGAGCACCTGGTCTGGAGCCGGTTCACGCCGTCGCCCGCGGCCGCCGCGTTCCTCGCCCTGCCGGACGCCGGGCGGTCGGGGGCCGTGGGCACAAACCCGCCATTGGCGAGAGGCCCACTTCCCCCTCTTCCGGTCGCAGGCCAGAATCCTGGCCTACCAGGCTAGACACGCAGCGTGTGCGGACAAACACTCAAGAGGAGTGGTTCATGGTCGCCCGTCCTGACTACCCGGTGATCGACGCCGACAGCCACATCGTGTTACCCGACTCCGACGAGTGGTGGCGCGGCAGGATCCCGGAGAAGTACGCCGCATGGATGCCCCAGTACGAGGACGACGTCCTTGTCGCGGAAGGCCGCGTCATCGAGGGCCCGTCGGCGACCTTCCACGGCAAGCCCACCCAGGCCGCCTGGTTCGGCAAGACCCAGGGGGCCACGTACACACCGGGCAGCTGGCAGTTCGACGACCCGGCGACCGTGGAAGTGCTCGACGCACTGCGGCGCGGAGGCCTGGACCCCCAGGACCGGCTCAAGGCGATGGACCGCGAAGGGATATCCCAGGCCTACATCTTTCCCTCCAAGGTCCTGGGGCTCCTGCCCGCCCTGCGCAGCTCCGCCTTCGCCCACGAGGTGACCAAGGCGTACAACGACTGGGCCGTCGAGTACTGCTCCGCGGACACGAATCGGCTCCTGGCCGTCGCCGCGCTGCCCCAGCACGACATCGTGCTCGCCCTCGACGAGGCGCGCAGGGCCCTCGACAACGGCGTCCGTACGGTCATCCTGCGGCCCAACACGGTGGCCGGGACGAACGTCGACGACCCGGTGTACGAAGCCCTCTGGGCGTTCTGCGAGCGCCACTCCATGGCGGTCTGTTTCCACGAGGGATTCGGCGTCGCCCGCATTCCGCGCATCGGCACGGAACGTACGCACGACACGATGCAGGGCCATCTGGTCAGCCACACGTTCGAGCACATGGCGGCCGTCATGCTGCTCATCACGGGCGGGGTGATGGAGCGGTACCCCGCTCTCCACTTCGCTTTCATGGAGACCGGCGCGGGCTGGGCCCCTTTCTGGCTGAACCGTATGGACGACCATGTCGAGCAGTTCGCCAAGGACCGCGAACCGCTGCCGGAGAAACCCAGCACCTATTTCAAGCGCCAGTGTTATCTGGGCATCGAACCGGAGGACCCGCTGCTGCCGATGCTCGTCGAGCAGGGCTTGGCGGAGAACCTCCTGTTCGCCAGCGACTTCCCGCACTTCGACGCGAAGTTCCCCGGGGCGGTGACGGCCCTGGCCGACCGGGGCGACATCAGCGAGACGGTGAAGCGGAAAATCCTGAGCGAGAACGCCCGCCGGTTCTTCGGAGCCGCCTGATGCAGCCGGCGGTCCCGTCTCTCGACCCGCGGACCGAAGCGGTGCTCGGCGAACTGGAAGCGCGCTCCCGCAAGGAGCAGCAGGAGCTCGAAGTGCTGCGCGCGGCGGGCGGTACGGCGCTGCGCGAACGCGCGGGGTCCTTCATGCTGGACGTCGGCCCCGAGGTCGGCCTCTTCCTGAACACGCTGGTCAGGGCCGTCGCCGCCCGGACGGTCGTGGAGATCGGCGGCTCGGTGGGCTACTCCACGGTGTGGCTCGCGGAAGCGGTGCGGGCCACGGGCGGGCGCCTCTACTCGATCGAGGTCGACCAGGACAAGCAGGACGAGCAACGCGCCCATCTGACGGCGGCGGGCCTGGACGCCCACGTGGAACTGACCACCCGTGAGGCCCCGGACCTGATGCCGTCCCTCTCCGCCCCGGTGGACCTCGTACTGCTCGACCACTGGAAAGAGCTGTACGTGCGGGATTTCGACGCGTGCTGGCCCGTACTGCGCCCAGGCGGCCTTGTCGTGGCCGACAATGTGCTGATACCGCGGAAGAACGCGGAAGTGATCGCGCGCTATCGCCGTCATATCAGCGAACTCCCCGACGCGCAGAGCCACATGCTCGCACTGGGCGACGGACTCGAAGTCACCACAAAGCGTGAAAACGTTCCCATGCGCTGAGCGATTGACTGTCCCGGACTCTAACGTCTCCCCCGACACCGTTGGCACTGAGGCAAAGGCTTGCACGTGAAGATTGGCATCGAGTCGGAACTGCCCACCGTCGACGCCCGGGGCATGGCGGCCGACGAGCGTTCCGTGCAGGCCCTGTTCGGGCGGCTCGCCCGGCAGGAGGGCTTCTCCACCTACGCCGACGCCACGAGCGGAACCGTGGTGGGCGTCAAGTCCCGCCGCGGCAACGGCACGCTGGACGTGGGCAACGACTACGGATTCTGCACGGTGGAGATGGCCCTCCCGCCGGAGGAGGGTTTCGCCGCGGCCAAGGCGGCGTGGCACGACACTCTCGATTCCCTGCTGCTCCCCGCCATGGGCGCGGAAGGGCTGTCCGTCCTGGCCCACGGCTGCCAGCCGCGTACCGAGACCCTGGGCAGGGCGTATCTGGCCGACAAGGGGCACTACCAGTTCTGGCTGGCCCAGGCCGAGCGGTTCCCCGGGCACTACGCCTGTGACGCGTGGCCGGGCTTCGCAGCCGTCCAGTTCAACATCGACGTGCCGCTGCCCGATGTGATGAAGGTCTGCAACACCCTGATCACCATGACGCCACTGCTGTGCGCGTGGGGTGCGAACTCCGCGGTATTCGGCGAACGCGTGCAGCCCTGGATGTCGTTGCGGATGCGCGGCTACATGGAACTGGCCGAGTCGAACCCGTTCTTCGCCGACCGGCTCCTCTTCCCCCGCCGGACCTACAGCGGCCTGGCCCAGTACATGCGGGACGCGTGGGCCACCCCCGTCTTCGAGGTGACCAGGGCGGGCATGATCTACCGGCCGGTGGACCCGGAACTGACCACGACGGGGTTCGCCGCCGCGGGCGAGGCGGATTTCGTCGACTTCCAGGGCGCGAAGCGCAGCCTGTCGTGCACGGTCGACGACCTGGCGTCGGGCCTCGTCTTCTACTGGCCCGCGGTACGCGTCCGGATGCAGCTCGACGAGACGTGCGGGGTCGCGGAGGTCCTCGCCGCGGTGGCGGCCGGGCGGCCCGAGTCCGTGCTGCGCAACGGCGGCCGCGACACCTTCGTCGAGGTGCGGCACCTGCCCACCATGAGCAGGCAGGAGACCTTCGCCTGGCTGGCCATGATCCTGGGCTGGCTGGAGAACATCGACCAGTGCGAACAGCTCTTCCGCCCCTGGTCCCTCGCCCGGTCGTGTGCGGCCATGCCGCAGGTCCAGGCCGACGGCTGGGACGCCGAGGTGGCCGGTGCCCCGCTGGAGCAGTGGGCGCGGCGGGCGTTCACCGTCGCGGACGAAGGGCTCAGGCGAGGGCAGGCCGCGCCGGTCGAGGAGCTTGAGCCACTGGCCCGGCGCCTGCGGGACCGCACCAACCCCGCGTCGGACGCGGTCGGCCTGCTGCGCGCCGAGGGAATCGAGGCGCTGGTCGAGCAGCTGAGGATGTGACGAGGTGAGAGAGCGGCTCCCGTTACCCGCCGCGCCGCCCCGGTACGCGTACAACTTCTGCGCCGGGCCCGCGACGCTGCCCCGCCCGGTGGCGGAGCGGATACGCGAGGAGTTCCTGGCCCACGCGGGGGACGGGGCCTCCGTCGTCGAGATCAGCCACAAAGGAGCGCGGTTCGCCCACATCCTGGACACCGTGGAGACGCTCTTCCGCAGCCTGTGCGCGCTCCCCCGGAGCCACCACTTGTTCTTCATGCACGGCGGTGCACGGATGCAGTGCTCCGCCGTCCCCCTCAACCTGATCGGCCGGTCCGCCACCCGCACCGCCGGTTATGTGGAGACGGGCCTCTTCGCCCGGCAGGCGGCCCGGGAGGGAGCGCGCTACGGCACCGCGCGCACCGTCGCGAGCAGCGCGGCCACCTCATTCGACCGGATACCGGCCGTACCGGCGCGCGACTGCCCGAGCGACGCCGCGTTCCTCCACCTCACCAGCAACAACACGGTGTACGGCACCCGGTGGACCGACTTCCCGCACGACGTGCCCGCACCGCTGGTGGCCGACGCCACCAGCGACATCCTGTCCCGCAGGCTCGACCACGACCGGTTCGGCGTGGTGTACGCCGGGTTCCAGAAGAACCTGGGGCCGGCCGGAATGGCCCTGGTCACCGTCCGGGACGACCTGATCGGACATGCCCTGCCCGGCACCCCGCGACTGCTCGACTACGCCGTCCAGGCCGACACGCGCTCGCTCGACAACACACCCAACACCTTCGCCCTGTTCGTGCTTTCCCTGGTCCTGGAGTGGGTGCGGGACCAGGGCGGCCTGGCCGTCGTCGAGCGGCACAACGAAGCCAAGGCCGCCCTCCTCTACGGGGCACTCGACCGGTCGGCCTTCTACCGCCCCACGGCCAGGGCCGAACACCGCTCCGTCACCAACATCGTCTTCCGCCTCGCCGACGAGTCACTGACGGGCGAGTTCGTCGCCCTGGCCGAGTCCGAGGGCCTGCTCGGCCTGGCGGGTCACCGGACCGTGGGCGGTGTCCGCGCCTCCGTCTACAACGGCATGTCCGAGGACGGCGTCCGGGCCCTGGCCGGTTTCCTGCGCGAGTTCGAGCGCCTGCGCGGCTGACCGGGTAGTCAGTCCGGTTTGCGCAGGGTGAAGGCGTACCGGCCCAGGCTGAAGAAGTAGTCACCCGCGGCGGCCAGCTCCCGCAGCTCCCCGCTCCAGGCCCGGGTCCGTTCCACGCGGGCGCGCGGGTGACCGGCGAGGAACGCCTCGATGAAACCGACCTGCCAGTAGCTGTACCTGCCCGGGTCAAGCTCCCGGTCCACGAAGGTCAGCGTGGTCAGCGGCTCCTCCTCGAATCCCGCCGTCCGCAGCAGCGGCCCCAGTTGCTGCGGAAGGCGGGGGTGGGCGACGTGGTCCTCCCAGAGTTCCAGGACGTCCCGCATCCGCTCGCGATCGGCCGAGCGCCACACCAGCGAGTCCCAGTCGGTGTCCAGGACCACGGCACGGCCCCCCGGCCGCAGCACCCTGAACAGCTCGTCCAGCGCCCGCCCGATGTCCTCCACGTACTCGTAGACCTGCACGGCGACGGCCGCGTCGAACGTCGCGTCCGGGAAGGGAATGCTCTCGGCGCGCCCGGTCCTCAGGTCGACGGCGCCCCGCGCGGCGGACGCGGTGGCGTCCGCGCAGCGCTCCCGGGCCAGTGCCAGCATGGATTCGCTGATGTCGATGCCGCAGACGCGCCCCGTGGGGCCGGTGTCCTCGCGCAGTTCGGAGAGCAGATAGCCGGGCCCGCACCCGACGTCGAGGAGCGTGCTCCCGGCCCGCACACCGAGCTGACGGCGCAGGTGCCGACGCTGGGCGACCATGTCGGCGGTGTGCGCCTCCGTGTCGGCCTCGGTCGCCCGCTCCCCGTCGAAACGGAGCAGCCCCGTCACGAGAGCGAGCCCTCCGCGGGAGCGGGACCCGGCCGCCGGGGCTCCGCGGGCCCCGTGGCGGCCAGCCACCGCCGCGCCCGGTCCACGGGGAGGTCGGTCAGCTCCTGTGCCTCCCCCAGGTACCGGGAGGGGTCGAGGAGGGCGTCCACGTCGGTGGCGGAGAGCCACTTGGTGACGGTGGCGTCCGCAAGGAGGCAGTCACGCAGCCGTGTGCCGTCGCTCCGGGCCCGCTGGCTCAGCTCGTACACCAGGGCGTGCGCGCTCTGCCTGCCGATCGACGGTGTCAGGGCCAGCATCACCGCCTCCGTACAGAGGGATTCGGCCGCGGCCCGCGTGTTCGCGGCCATCCGCCCGCTGTCGACCCGCAGCCCGGCAAGGACGTCGTTCAGCGTGCCGAGGGCGGCCAGTGTGTAGTGCGATACGTCGGCGACCGCGACCCACTCCATCCGCAGGCCGCGCGAGTCCCGCTCGTGTTCCTGCACCATGCTCTCGATCCCGAGGGCGGCGTGGGAGCGGGCGAGCCGGGCAAGGAGCACCACCTGGGCGGAGCGCTCCGGATTGCGCTTGTGCGGCATCGTGCTGCTGCCCACCCGGCCGTACTGCCACCCCTCGGACACCTCGCCGACCTCAGGACGCGACAGCACCCGTATCTCGTCGGCGATGCGCGCCAGCGTCCCCGTGAGCATCGCGAGGGCGGTCCCGAACTCGGCCACCCGGTCCCGGGCGGCATGCCAGCCGACCATGGGCACCCCGAGCCCCAGCTCCTCGGCGAACAGTTCAAGCAGCTCGCGGCCGCGCCCGCCGAACCCCGCCATGGTGCCGACGCCCCCGGACAACTGGGCCGTCAGGACCCGGGGCCGTAACTGCCCAAGGCGCTCCGCGTGCCGGAGCAGTTCGTCGAGCCAGCCGGCGACCTTGAGCCCGAACGTGATCGGCAGCGCCGGCTGTCCGTGCGTGCGCCCCGGCATCTGGCTCTCCCGGTGCTCCACGGCGAGGTCGGCCAGAACCGCCGCCATGGTCCGTACCCCGGCGTCCACCTCCGCGAGCACCTCGCGCATCTCCAGGGACTGCGCGGTGTCCTGAATGTCCTGGGTGGTCGCCCCGAGATGCACCATCTCCCCCGCCGTGCCCTCGCACGCCCCCTCCAGGCCGCGCAGCAGCGGCACCAGCGAGTGGCCCGTCCGACGGAACTCGGGGGCCAGGGCGGCGAGGTCGATGCGCCCCGGCTCGCCCGCACGGGCCACCTCCGCCGCGGTGCCCGGGGCGACCATCCCCAGCCGCTCCTGGCACGAGGTGAGCGCCGCCTCCACCCGCAGCCAGCGCTGTAGTCGGCACCGGTCGCAGAAGATCCTTCGGCTCTCCTGCGTCGCGTAACCCCCGCCGTGGAACAGGGAGTCGGTGATGTGGGCGCGCTCGTGTCCACACGGCTCGCGCCGCCCGTCGTGCCGCAGGCGCTGGTCAGAAACAGCCATGAATCCTCGCATCCTGGAGGTTGCTAGCTTCCCCGTCAGAACCGTTCGGTGCCAACATGCCCATCTCTGCGACACGCGCCAAGGCATCCGACCCGGTCCTGCCCCCGAGCTAGACCGCTTCCAGCCGATTGAGGCTCACGACCGACACCCGCGTACGTTACGAGGCACCCACCACCAGCCACCGTGCGGGCAGTTCGATGCGCGTGCCGTCCGGTCTGAACTCCGTGGACGTCAGCGGGAGTTCGGCGCCCGCAAGGATCGTGAGCCCGGCCGCCTCGACCTCCTCGTCCACCGTGGCGTCGACCGCCTCGGCGGGGGCGAGGCCGTGCGCGAAGATGGGGGCCAGCTTCGGCGGCGGTCCCGTGGGGCTCTGCACCAGGCCCAGCAGGACGGGGCGGGCCGCCTCCGAGAGTTCGACGAGGAAGGCGCGGCCGCGGTCGCCGAGCAGCGTGGCGATGCTGTCGAGCAGCGGCCGCCGGTCGGCGGGATCGCACTGGTGGAGGACGCCCCGCATGTAGATGTTCACGTCGCCGACCTCCGCGTGCAGCTGCTCCGCCTCGCTCGTCGCGGCCACGTCGAGCTGCCGGAAGTCGACCTGTCCCGCCGGGTCCGCGCGCCGGGCGTGGTCGAGGGCGGCCGCCGACAGGTCGATGCCGAGGACGCGCGGGAAGCGGTCGGCGAGGAAGCGCGTCTGGGTGCCGTTGCCGCAGCCGAGGTCGACGAGGGGCAGCCCCGCGGCGCTCATGTGCGGTTCGAAGAGCGCGAGATGGAGCCCTGCGGTGAGGGCGGGTTCGGCGTCCCAGAAGACCGCTCCCGGATCGTCGGGGGCATCCCGCCAGAACCCCTCCCAGGCCTCTCTGTACCGGCTCGTGACGCTCATGTCCGTGCTCCCCGGGGTGCGACGAGAGCCGCCGAAGCCGGCGACAAGATCGGTCTACCGCGCCCCGGGCACGCGGACAAGACGCCCGCGCGTTTCCTTCACCGTTCATTCGATGCGTGGCCGCCGGGCGTGCGCCCGATCAGGCGTCATCTAGCGGCGCGGCAGGCCCAGTTCGAACCACACCGTCTTCCCCTGGCGCGTCCGGCTCGTGCCCCACTCCTTCGCCAGGGCGCTCACCACGCGCAGGCCGCGCCCGAACTCGTCGCCGGGGCCCGCGCTGAGCAGGGTCGGCAGCGTCTGGTCGTCGTCCTCGACCTCGCAGAGGAGTGCGCCGGAGCGGACCAGGCGCAGGTCGATGCGGCTGCTGCGGGAGTGACGCACGACGTTGGTGACGAGCTCGTCGACGAGCAGTTCGGCGGTATCGCTCAGGGACTGCAGGGACCACGCCCGCAGTTGGGCGCGGACCAGCTCGCGTGCCCTGCCCACCTCGCTGGGGTCGACGGCGAGCCGCTGGTGCGCGACGTCCCTGGCCTCGATGCCGTTGAGCCTGGCCATCAGGAGCGCCACGTCGTCCTTGCGGCCGCCCCGCGTGTTGAGCGCGCGGATGATCGTGTCGCAGGCGTCGTCCATGGAGGCGGCGGGGTGCGCGGCGGACTCGGTGAGCGTGGCGAGGCCGACGCCGATGTCCTCGCCGCGCACCTCGACGAGGCCGTCGGTGCACATGAGGAGCCGGTCGCCGGGCGCCACCCGCACCACGACCGACTCGAAGGGCACGCCACCGACGCCGATGGGCGCGCCCGTGGGCAGGTCGAGGAGTTCACTGCGGCCGTCCCCGGCGCGGACGACAACGGGTGGGATGTGTCCGGCGTTGGCGAGGTGCAGCTCGCTCGCGATCGGGTCGTAGACCGCGTACAGGCACGTCGCCAGATAGTGCTCGCCGAGGCGCTGCGCCAGGTCGTCGAGGTTGCGCAGGAGCTGCTCCGGGGGCAGGTCGAGGGCGGCCATGGTCTGCACGGCCGTACGCAACTGGCCCATCATGGCGGCGGAGTTGAGGCCGTGGCCCATCACGTCGCCGACGACGAGCGCGGTCCTGGATCCGGGCAGCTTGACGGAGTCGAACCAGTCGCCGCCGACCCGGCCGAGGAGCGTGCCGGGCAGATAGCGGGTCGCTATGTCGCAGCCGGACATCCGGGGCTGGATGTGCGGCAGCATGCTGTCCTGGAGGGTGTCGGCGACGCTCTCCTGGTACGTGTACATGCGCGCGTTGTCGAGCACGAGGCCCGCGCGGGCGGCCAGTTCGGCGCCGGTGACACGGTCCATGTCGTTGAAGACGGGCCGCTCCCGGTGACGGAGCAGGATCATGAACCCGAGCACCACATTGCGCGCCTTCAGGGGCACGACGAGCATCGAGCGGTGGTTGATGAGCGGGCGGATGTCGCGCTTCTCGAACTGGGAGGCGATGGCGTTGCCCATCTCCTCGGTGATGCGCGGTACGAGCACCGGGTCGCCCGAGGTCATGCACTGGAAGAACGGCGTGTGCACGGGGAACGGCATGGACTCTCCGACCGGCACCACGTCGTCCCAGCGCCCCGGCTCGTCGGTGTGCTCCAGAGCGACCCGGTGCCACATGGTGGTCTCGTCAGGGACGCCCTCGGGGAACCCCTCTCCGGCGACGACCTGTTCACGCAGGTAGGTACCGGCGACGTCCGTGAAGCGCGGCACGACCGCCTTGCTGACCTCCACGATCGTCCGCGACAGGTCGAGCGAGGAACCGATGCGCCCGCTGACCTCGTTGAGGAATTCGAGGTGCTCGCGCACCGCCGCGTACTCCAGGTCCTCCGCCTCGTCGTCCACCGCGTCCGGGGCCACCGGCAGCCCGGCGGCGGCGGCCTGCGCGGCGCGCTGTCTGCGCTCCTTGCGCTCGGCCCGGCGGGCGACGCCCCAGTCCGGGGTGACGGGTACCCGGTCGTGGCGGCTGAACTCCAGGACGGGATAGCCCAGTTCGAGGACCTGCGAGACGATCCTGGCGCTCTCGCCCACGCTCATGCTCGGCAGGATCTCGGGGAGCCGGGCCGCGAGTTCGTCCGCGCCGGGGAAGTCGGTGTGCAGCGCGAAGGCGGGCGCGATCCGCTCCACCAGTTCGTCGTGCTGCTCGTCGTGCTGTCCGGCGTGCAGCCGCGCGGCGTCGGCGGCGAGCACGAGGAGCCGCTCGGGGCCGGGGCCGACCAGCGGATACGCCCACCACAGCACGTCGACCCTGCGGCGGCCGCCGCCGTCGCCAGGGCCGGTCAGCCGGGCGCGCCCCGCCGCCGGGTAGGAGATGCGTCCGTCGAGGGAGGTCTCCAGGTCGGGGCCGAGTCCGTCGTACGCCCCATAGGGCTCGCGGTCCTCCTGGAGGGCGCCGTGCACCGGGAGCAGATCGCCCACCGGGCGGCCGACGGCCTCCTCCTTGCCGTACCCGAAGAGGCGGCGCGCACCGATGCTCCAGTGCGATACGAGGCCCGCTCCGTCGACCACGACCACGGCGAGAGGGATGCGCCCGGACGCGGCACTCTGCGTCACCGGCTCACCTGGAGTGCCTTGTTCCATGGCTTCTGCTCCTTCCCGCGGCAGCACAAGATCTGAGCCGCCACCAACCACCGTACGGCCGCCGCGGGTTGCCGTGCCGGGCAATGCGGGAATTGCCCGGCAGGACCGGGGCACCGGCGCACGCCCCCTGGCACTCGGTCCCCTGGCACTCAGTCCTCTGGCACTCAGTCCTCGTGGCCGAGCTGGAGGTCCCGCTCCGTGCGGCCGCCGCCCGCGACCTGGAGGACGGTGGCGACCGGCGGGTAGCCCGCCGCGATCACGGTGTACTCGCCGGACGACAGGTCGACGAAGCGGAAGGTGCCGTCCGCTCCGGTGGTCAGGGTGTCGACGACGTTCCCCGCCGCGTCGAGCAGGGTCACGCGCGCGTCCTCCACGGGCCGTCCGCCGCTGGCCCGCACGGTGCCGCGCAGTACGGCGCCGCCCGCGAGCTCCACGTCCTGGCGGGTCTCGCGCGAGGCCTGCACGCTGACGGGCAGCGCGGCGGGGCGGAACGCGGGGGCGCTCGCCGCGAGCGTGTACTCGCCTGCCACCAACTCCGTGATGACGTAGCCGCCTTCGCGTCCGCTGCGGGTGCTGGCGACGACCTCGCCGCGGACGTCGGTGAGGGTGACGGCGGCGTCCCTGACGGGGGCGCCGTCGGCGGTCACCACGGTCCCGGCGAGGCGCCCCGCCCCGCCGAGGACCACGTCGAGCTCGACGGGCCGCTCGCCGACGGTGACGGTGACGGCCTGCGGCTGGTGTCCGCCCGCGGCCGCGATGAGGACGAAGGAGCCCGTGCCCGGCGTGGACAGCGCGTACCGGCCGTCCTCGCCGCTCGCGCCGCGCCCGATCTGCTGCCCTCCCACGTCGATGAGGGTGAGGGCCGCGCGGGGCACCACGGTGCCGTCGGGGTGCTGCACGGTGCCGCAGACCGGGACTCCCGCGGCGTACGGCGCCGTGCGGGCCTGGGGTACGGGCGTGGGCCCGGCGGCGGTTGCGTGGGAGGAGGCGGCGCTGGACAACAGGGGGGTCTCCTTGAGGAAAAAGGCGAGCAGCATGCCGAGGACGAGCACCGGCACCAGATAGAGGAAGATCCGCGGCATCGCGTCGGCGTAGGCCTGGATGTAGCCGTCGCGCAGCGACGCGGGCAGCGTGTGGACGAGCTGCGGGGTGATGGACTCGGCGTCGGGCAGGGCCCGTCCCGCACCGGCGGGGATCCGGTCCCGCAGCGCGTCGGCGAGCCGGTCGGCGAAGAGCGTGCCGAAGATCGCGGCGCCCACGCTGCCGCCGATCTGCCGGAAGTAGTTGTTGGCGCTGGTGGCGGTGCCGAGGTCGGCGGGGCGCACCGCGTTCTGCACGGCGAGGACCAGGACCGGCATGACCAGGCCGATGCCCGCGCCGAGCACCGCCATCCAGATGCTGTACTCAAGGCGCGAGGTGTCGACTTCGAGCCGCGAGAGCAGCCACATGCCGACGACGGACAGGGCGCCGCCGACGATCGGGTAGATCTTGTAGCGCCCGGTGTGGCTGATGAGCTGCCCGGAGACGATCGACGCGCCGACGATGCCGCCCATCATCGGCAGCATCAGGAGGCCGGACTCGGTGGCACTGGCGCCGTCGACCATCTGCAGGAAGGTCGGCAGATAACTGGCCGCTCCGAAGAGGGCGATTCCGATGACCATGCCCACCAGAGAGGTGACGTTGAAGACCGGATCACGGAAGAGGCGCAGCGGAATGATCGGTTCTGCGGCGAACTTCTCGGCGACCAGGAAGAGCACGCTCGCCACGACGGCCCCGGCGCCGAGCCCGAGGATCACGCGGTCGCCCCACTCGTACTCGGTACCGCCCCAACTGGTGAGCAGCACGAGGCAGGTGGAGGCGGCGGCGAGCAGCAGCGCGCCGAGCACGTCGAGCCGGCCCCTCGCGGTGGGCTTGGGCAGCTTCAGGACGAGCGTGACGACAAGGAGGGTGACGAGGCCGAAGGGCACGTTGAAGTAGAAACACCAGCGCCAGGAGACGTGGTCGGTGAAGAAGCCGCCGAGGAGCGGGCCCGCGACCGAGGCGAGGCCGAACGCGGCGCCGATCAGGCCCATGTAGCGGCCGCGCTGCCGGGGCGGCACGATGTCCGCGATGATCGCCTGGACGCCGATCATCAGGCCGCCCGCACCGGCGCCCTGGAGCGCGCGGAAGGCGATGAGCTGGTCCATCGTCCGCGACCAGCCCGCGAGCGCCGAGCCGATGACGAAGATGACGATGGCGAACTGGAAGACGCCCTTGCGCCCGTAGAGGTCGCCGAGCTTGCCGTAGATGGGCAGGCCGATGGTGGAGGTGAGCAGGTAGGCGGTGATCGCCCAGGACATCTTGTCGAGGCCGTGCAGCTCTCCGACGATCTTCGGGAGGGCGGTGGCGACGATCATCTGCTCCAGTGCGGCGAGCAGCAGGGCGAGCATCAGGCCGACGAAGACCATCCGTACGCCGCTGGGGCTGAGCCCGTGACCCGCCGGGTCCGGAGCCTCCGGTGGCCCCTGGCCGTGCCCCCGGTCGTCCCCCGCCGGGGGCGTGTCGCCCTCGTCGCGGTGCCGCTCGTCCCGGTCGAGCCGCTTGCTCCGCCCGTCCTGTCCGGCGACCTTCACCAGCGTCGTCCCGCCCACGTCCTGCTCCCCTCGTCGCGCCTGCGCCGCCCATTTCTCGCATTACGCGACAACAGCGAGCAAGCGCGACGAGTCGCCCTCGCGCGGGGCCTCAGGAGCGTAAGCGCCGGTAGGAGCCCTACGGCGTACAACGGAGCCGAGCGGAAAACCACTCGAAACGGTGAGCGTGAAAGCAACCCTGATGGGTTACGCGGGAGTTGGGCGGGCGAGCGGCACCGGCCGCCCGCCCGCCGCGGGTCCTACTTCTCGACCTCGGCGGCGAGATTGCCGAGCACGTTGTCGTAGATGCGTGCGAGGCCCTTGGGCGCGAACGTCTTCTCGAAGAAGCCGCCGATGCCGCCCGCGCCGTTCCACACGGTGGTGACGACGACCCGGGACTTGCCCTCGCCCGCCGGGGTCACCGTCCAGGTCGTGACCATCGAGGAGTTGCGGTCCTTCTCGACCAGCTCGCCGTCGGTGGGCTCGCTGACCTCGAGGAGGCAGTCGCGGATCCGCTTGCTGGTGGCCTGGAGCTTCCAGTGGACGAGGGTGCCCTGGCCGTCGCCGCCCTCGCGCACCTCGTACTCGCTGAAGTGCTCTGAAAGGAGCTTCTCGCGCGTGCCGTTGTAGTCGGCCAGCGCGTCGAAGACGTCGTCAGGCTTTGCCGTGATGGTCCGCTCCGCGACCGCTTCGACCTGCGCCATTGCACTTCCTCCAGCATGTGTGTTTCTCGGGGGCTTCGTGGAAAGCCAACCACCCTGCGCACCGGCCTCCCAAATCGGGTCCCTGGTAGCGGGCTTGCTCGGCCCTGAGCCCTCGCCCCTCAGCCCGGCAGGAGCCGGAGCGAGATCCACAGTGCGAGTGTCGACAGGACGAGGGCGGCGGGTGTGGTGAGGAGCCCGAGGCGGGTGAAGCGCCCGAGGTGCACCTCGTGGTCGTGCTGGTGGGCGATGCGGCGCCACAGGAGCGTGGCGAGGGAACCGGCGTAGGTGAGGTTGGGTCCGATGTTCACGCCGATCAGGACGGCGAGGACGGCGCCGGGGCCGCCCTGCGCGGCCAGCGGGACCAGGGCGAGGACGGCCGGGAGGTTGTTGATCAGGTTGGCGAGCAGCGCGGCGACCGCGGCGGTGCCGAGCAGCGCGGGCAGCCCCGTGCCGTCCGGCAGGACATGGCCGAGGGCGTCACCGAGTCCGTTGTCGACGACGGCCCTGACGACGACGCCGAGGGCGAGGACGAAGGCCAGGAACGGCAGCGAGGCGGAGCGCAGGATCGCCACCGGTGTCGTACGACGGCGGACGAGCGACCGGACCGCGAGGACGGCCGCCCCGGCCGCGGCGGCCCACGCGGGGTCGACGCCGACGGTGGAGGCCACCGCGAACCCGGCGAGCGTGACCGCGACGGTCACGAGGGCGAACAGCGGCATCTCCGGCGGCTCCGCGGCCTCGGCGCCTTCGGCAGGGGCGTCGAGGTCGGCGGCGAAGAACCGCCGGAAGACGACGTACTCGACCGCGATGGCGACCAGCCAGGGCAGCGTCATGAGCAGCGCGAACCGGGTGAAGCTCAGGCCGGTCGCGGTGAAGGCGAGGAGGTTCGTCAGGTTCGAGACCGGCAGCAGGAGGGACGCGGTGTTGGAGAGGTGGGCGCTCGCGTAGACGTGCGGCGCGGGCCGGGCGCCCATGCGGGCGGCCGTGGCGAAGACGACCGGGGTCAGCAGGACCACGGTGGCGTCGAGGCTCAGGGCCGCGGTGATCACGGAGGCGAGCGCGAAGACGGCGCCGAGCAGTCGGCGGGGGTGTCCTGCGGCCCGGCGCGCCATCCAGCTGCCGCAGGCGTGGAAGAGCCCTTCGTCGGCGCAGAGCTTGGCAAGGACCAGGACGCCCGCGAGGAAGCCGATCACGGGGCCGAGCCGCGCGGCCTCGTCCCGTACGTCGTCGAGCGGGATCGCCCCGCACGCGATCACGACACCGGCGGCGGGCACGGCGAAGGCGGCCTCGGGCCAGCGGAAGGGGCGGACGACGGCGCAGCTGAGCACCACGGCCAGGGCGGCGACGGACAGGGACTCGACGAGCATGCCTTTGATCATGCATCGCCCGCCGCCCCGCCCGGCCGCCGCCCCGCGCCGGGCTCCCCTACGGCAGCGTCGGGCCGGACCCGACTGCGCGGAAGCGGGCGATCGTCCCGTCGTCGCTCCAGCGGTGCAGCCCGGCCTTCTCCAGGACGCGGACGGAGGCCGGGTTGGACAGTTCGACGTCGGCGTGGACCACGGTGACTCCCGGTACGGCGAGGGCGGCCGTCACCAGGGCGCGGGCGGCCTCGGGGGCGTAGCCGCGGCCGCGCCGCGAGGGCACCACGCCGTAGCCGAACTCCACCGCGCCCTCGCTCGGCGGCCAGAGCAGGCTGATGGAGCCGACCACCAGACGGCTCTCCCGCTCGATGATCAGGCGGTGGCCGTGCGCTCCCGGCACGTCGGGCTGCCCGGCGGCGAAGCCCGCGATGACGCGGTCGCCGTCGGCGGGGAAGTCCGCCGCCCAGTGGCCGGGCCGCTCGTCGCGGACGACGGCGGAGACGTCGTCGAGGGACCAGTCCCGCAGGACGAGGCGCTCGGTGATCAGGTCCGTACCGGCGAAGGGGAGAGTGGGGGAAGAGGGATGAGAAGACACGCGACACTCCAGGTCGTTCGGACGACCGGGCCGCTCGCGGTGGGCTCTGTCGCCTCAGAATCGCGGGGCCCGGACAGGGGCATGCTGACGAAGCGTCCGGCGGGCCATATTCATCAACCTCCCTCGTCGCGGTCCGATGGCGCGTGTGTGCACGTGTGGGTGTGTACGTCCCCTGGACACGTCGCGCGTGACATGACCCTACCAAGCGCACCTCGCCCACACACGCTCTCCGGACCCGGCTCGCACGATCAAGGGAACACATGTTCTATTCTGTGGTCAGTGCTACCGAGGAGGCGTCATGCGCTGGGAGAACCTCTCCGACGAGCCACGTCCGGGGACCGTCGACGCCGCGCTGTTCGGCGCGGACGCGGTGACCACCAGAACCTTCGACACCCCTGAGTTCAGGGGAATCACCTTTCACGAGGTCCGGGCCAGGTCGATCGTGAACCGCGTGCCGGGCGCGTCCCGCATGCCGTTCGAATGGACGGTCAACCCCTACCGGGGGTGCACGCACGCGTGCGTCTACTGTTTCGCGCGCAAGACCCACAGCTATCTGGACCTGGACACCGGCCTCGGCTTCGACAGCCAGATCGTCGTCAAGGTCAACGCCGCCGAGCTGCTGCGGCGCAGGCTCGCCTCGCCGCGCTGGCACGGCGAGCACATCGCCATGGGCACGAACGTGGACTGCTACCAGCGCGCGGAGGGCCGCTACCGCCTGATGCCGGGCATCATCGAAGCGCTGCGGGACCACGGAAACCCCTTCTCGATCCTGACGAAGGGCACGCTGATCCTGCGCGACCTCGATCTGCTCCGGCAGGCGGCCGCGGTGACAGACGTCGGGATCTCCGTGTCCGTGGGCTTCACCGACGAGGAGTTGTGGCGCACCGTCGAGCCGGGCACACCCGCTCCGGAGCGGCGCCTCGACGCGGTCCGCACCCTGAGCGAGCACGGCATCGGCTGCGGCGTCCTGATGGCACCCGTCATCCCGTTCCTGGGCGACCACCCCGACCAGCTGCGCGCCACGGTGCGGGCGGTCGCCGCGTCCGGCGCGACCTCCGTGACCCCGCTGGTCCTGCATCTGCGGCCGGGCGCGCGCGAATGGTTCATGGCCTGGCTCGGGCGGCACCACCCGCACCTGGTGCGGCGGTACGAACGGCTCTACGCGGAGGGGGCCTACGCCCCGAAGTGGTACCAGCGCCGCATCACCCGGCACGTGCACGAGCTGGCCGAGGAGTTCGGGATCGGCCCCACGCGCGCGGCGGCGGCACGACGGATCCGCGTCCCCGAGGCGGCCGGACCCACGGCCGAGTCCACGGTCGGCCCCACGCAACTCACGCTGCTCTGAGGCGACGTGCCCCCTTTCGGGTCATTTCCCGCCGGATCAGCCCCTTCCAGACGCGGTTTCCGGGAGCATGCGCCAAGGTTCGCGGCCTACCGGGCCCCGAACCCATCGCTCTGGGAGGCCGGATGAAGAAGCGCACCGTCGTACTCTGCTCAGTCGCCGCCGTGGCGGCGGGGATGGTGACAGCGGTGCCGCCCGCAGCGGGCGCCCCGGCCGCCTCGTACACCGTCCCCGCCCCGGCCCCGGCCCCGTACGCACAGGCGCACACCCCGCTCCCGTGGAAGAAGTGCGCCACCAAGAACAGCCCGACGCTGCAGTGCGCGTCGCTGAAGGTGCCGCTCGACCACCAGGACCCGGGCGGCAGACGGATCACTGTCGCCCTCTCCCGCGTCCCGCACACCGCGAAGACCTCCCAGGGGCCGCTCCTGGTGAACCCCGGCGGGCCGGGCGGCAGCGGGCTGAGCATGGCGGGGTTCGTCGCCAGGAAGCTCCCGAAGAAGGTGGCGGCGCAGTACGACGTGATCGGCTTCGACCCGCGGGGCGTGGGCAAGAGCAAGCCCGCGCTCAACTGCCGCCCCGGCCACTTCTCCCCCGTACGCCCCGCCACCGTCCCCACCACGCCCGCCCTGGAGCGCGCCAACCTCGACAGGGCACGGGAGTTCGGGCAGGCGTGCTCTTCGAAGTACGCGGACATCCTGCCGTTCATCGACACGGTGAGCGTGGTGCAGGACATGGACGACATCCGCGCGGCCCTCGGCGCGCACCGCATCAGCTACTACGCCTACTCGTACGGCACCTACTTGGGCGCCCTCTACGGAAAGCTCTATCCGCACCGGGTGCGCCGCATGGCGCTGGACTCCCTCGTCGACCCGACGGGCATCTGGTACGACGACAACCTCCGCCAGGACTACGCCTTCGACGCCCGCCACAAGGCGTTCATGGCCTGGATCGCCCGGCACGACGCGGCGTACGGCCTCGGCAGGGACCCGGGCAGGGTCGAGGCCAAGTGGTACGCGATGCGGGACGCGGTCACCAAGAAGCCCGCGGGCAAGAAGGTGGGCGGCGCCGAGCTGGAGGACACCTTCATTCCCGGCGCCTACTTCAACGGCTACTGGCCCGCCCTGGCCGAGGCGTTCGCGGCGTACGCGAAGGGCGGGAAGAGCGCCCCGCTCGTCAAGGCGTACGAGAGGTTCGGCGCCGTGGACGCCGCGGGCGAGAACGGCTACAGCGTCTACACGGCCGTGCAGTGCCGGGACGCGCAGTGGCCGCGCGACTGGGGCACATGGCGCGACGACAACGAGGCGGCGCACGAGAAGGCGCCGTTCTCCACCTGGAACAACGCCTGGTACAACGCCCCGTGCGCGTTCTGGCCGACACACCACCTGAGCGCGCCGGACACCTCCAACTCCGCACTGCCGCCGGTCCTGCTGTTCCAGGCGACCGAGGACCCCGCCACCCCGTACGACGGCGCCGTCACCCTGCACCGCAAGCTGCACGACTCCCGTCTGGTGGTCGAGCAGGGCGGCGGCAACCACGGCGTCACCCTGAGCGGAAACGCCTGCCTGGACCGGCACTTGGCCGCGTACCTGGCGGACGGCGAGGTGCCGGAGAGCGGCGGCGAGGTCGACGCGGTGTGCGACGCGCTGCCGGACCCGAAGCCCGCGAAGGCCGGGAAGGGTGCGTCGGGGTCCGGCCGCGGGGCGCTGTCACACCCATGGTCCACCATGGGGGCATGAGCGGACTGACCCGCATCAGCGCCCCGAAGGCGTCACCCCCGCCACCGCGTACACCCATGTCGTCTTCGAGGACGTCGTGAAGCTGACGTACTTCGTGACGGACATGGCGCACATGCCGGCCGCGCGGGAGGCGCGGAACGCGCCCGCACCTCACTCCGGCAGCCGGGCCAGCGCCGCCGACGCCGCGGCCGCGAGGCGGGGGTGGCCGCGCGCGGCCATGAGGACCGGGCGGGCCCGCCCGTCCCCCAGCGCCCCGAGCCCCTCCACGCACGCCAGGGCGATCTTGCCGTAGGGGTCGTGCGGCGCCAGTCTGCGCTGCAGCGTGGTGATGAGCGCGGGCGCCGACTCGGGGGCGCGCAGCTCGGTCAGCAGGCGCACGGGATACAGCGCGTAGGCGATACGCAGTTCGTTCGTGGCGAGGGCGGCCGCCGCGCGCGCCGTGCGCGGGTCGCCGAGCCGCGCCAGGGCGTGGGCCGCGGCGGCGCACCGCGGCGGGTCCCGGTGGTTGAGGAGGAGGACGAGCGACTCGAAGGCCCTGCGGTCCCCCGCGACGCCGAGCCTGACCGCCACCAACTCCCGCGCCCACAGGGGCTGGCCGGGCGAGACGAGCGCCTCGGCGAGCTCATCGGGATCCCCGGCGGCGACCAGCCTCTCGTACTCCCGCGACCCGCCCGCCTCGGCCCGTAAGCGTTCCGTCACCGTGCGCAACTCCTCATCCATGGCGCGAGCCTAAGCCTTATGTGCGGTCGCGATGTAGATCACAGGCACCGGGAAACATCGCGGGCTGGCGCGCTCGTTACTCGCCGGTTAGTCTCATGTGAGCGGGGCACCCTCCCTGTAGCAGTCTTCTTGTCTCGTGGCGGCCTGGTGACGCAGCCGCCGCGAGTGTTGGTCGGTTCGGTACTTCAGGTACCTCAGTACGACGTGGCTCCGGGACAGAGCCGGTCGGCTCCCCTCACCGGGCGTGCCCTGCGCGCCGCCCGGACACGACACGCACCACTTCCCGCCCGCCGTGCGGCAGTTGCCGTACTCGCGCGCGCCCCTCAGTCGTCACTCTCTTCCTGGAGTCCACGCATGGACACTCCCCTGAACACCGTCGCCGTCATCGGCCTCGGCACCATGGGCACCGGCATCACCGAGGTCCTGGCCCGCGCGGGCCGCGAGGTCATCGGCATCGACATCAGCCAGGCGGCGGCCGCCCGCGCGGTCGAGTCCCTGGAGGCCTCGACCGCCCGCGCCGTGCGCCGGGAGCGCCTCACCGAGGAGGAGCGCCGCGGCATCCTCGCCCGCTTCCGCACCTTCACCGACCTGCGGGCCGCGGCCGACGCGGACCTGGTCATCGAGGTCGTCCCGGAGTCGTACGAGATCAAGCAGCAGGTCGTCCGCGAACTCGACACCGTCGTGCGCCCGGGAACGATCATCGCGACCGGCACCAACGCACTGTCCGTGACCCGCCTCGCCGCCGAATCGGGGCGCCCCGAGCGGGTGCTCGGCCTGCACTTCTTCAACCCGGCACCGGCGATGAAGCTCGTCGAGATCGTCTCGTCCGTGCTGACCGCGCCCGCCGCGGTCGCCGCCGTCACCGATCTCGCGTACGCGCTAGGCAAGGAGCCCGTCGCGGTCGGCGACCGGCCCGGCTTCGTCGCCGACGGGCTGCTCTTCGGCTATCTCAACCAGGCCGCCGCGATGTACGAGGCGAAGTACGCCTCGCGCGAGGACATCGACGCCGCGATGAAGCTGGGCTGCGGGCTGCCGATGGGCCCGCTCACGCTGCTCGACCTGATCGGCGTCGACACCGCCCGCACGGTCCTCGACGCCATGTACGCGGAGTCCCAGGACCGCCTGCACGCGCCCGCGCCGATCCTCAAGCAGCTCAGCGAGGCGGGGCTGACCGGCCGCAAGGCGGGCCGCGGCTTCTACACGTACGCCGCCCCCGGCAGTACGGAGGTGGTGCGCGACGCGCTGACCCCGCCACAGGACGAGGTGCGGGGGCCGGGGCGCAGCGTCCGCTCGGTGGGGGTCGCGGGCTCCGGGACGATGGCGTCGGGCATCGCGGAGGTCTTCGCCAAGGCCGGTTTCGACGTGGTGCTCGCCGCCCGCTCACAGGAGAAGGCCGAGACGGCCAAGTCCCGGATCGGCAAGTCCCTGCTGCGCTCCGTCGACAAGGGCAGGATGACGGCCGAGGCCGCGGCGGTGGCGCTGGAGCGGATCACCCCGGCCGGGTCGTACGAGGCGTTCGCCGACGTCGATCTGGCCCTGGAGGCCGTCGCCGAGGACCTGGAGATCAAGCGGCAGCTCTTCGCGACGCTCGACAAGATCTGCAAGCCCGGCGCGATCCTGGCGACCACGACGTCCTCGCTGCCCGTCGTGGCCTGCGCCCGCGCCACCTCGCGCCCGCGCGACGTGATCGGCATGCACTTCTTCAACCCGGCACCGGCGATGAAGCTGGTCGAGGTGGTCCGCACCGTGGTGACCGCGGACGACGTGCACGCCACCGTCCGCGAGGTCTGCACGAAGATCCGCAAGCACCCGGTGGACTGCGGCGACCGCGCGGGGTTCATCGTGAACGCGCTGCTGTTCCCCTACCTCAACAACGCGATCAAGATGGTGGAGGAGCACTACGCGACGCTGGACGACATCGACGCCGCGATGAAGCTCGGCGGCGGCTACCCCATGGGCCCCTTCGAGCTCCTGGACGTCGTCGGTCTCGATGTCTCGCTGGCGATCGAGAAGGTCCTGCACCGCGAGTTCCGCGACCCGGGCCTGGCCCCGGCGCCGCTGCTCGAGCATCTGGTGGCCGCGGGCTGCCTCGGCCGCAAGACGGGTCGTGGCTTCCGCGAATATGCCCGGCGCTGAGCCGGCCGAGGGGCGCCCGGAGGATCGGACGGACTGGGGCGGGCTGCTCGGGCCCTCGGGCAGCCCCGTCCCTCAGGAGCACCTCGCCGCGCACATGCAGTACGTTCATGGCATGTCCAAGGCCGCCAAATCCTCACGCACCGCAAGCCCCGACGCTCCGGAGAGTGCCGCGGGCAGCCGTGCCGCCGCCCAACGGCTCAAGATGCGCCGGGAGCTGGCGGCCGCGGCCATGGAACTCTTCGCGTCCAAGGGGTACGAGGCGACGACGGTCGACGAGATCGCCGCCGCCGCGGGCGTCGCGCGCCGGACCTTCTTCCGGCACTTCCGCTCCAAGGAAGAGGCGATCTTCCCGGACCACGACGACACCCTGATCCGGGCGGAGGCGGTGCTCAACGCCGCGCCGCCGCACGAGCACCCGCTGGACACGGTGTGCCGGGGCATCAAGGAAGTCATGAAGATGTACGCGGCGTCGCCCGCGGTCTCCGTGGAGCGCTACCGCCTCACCCGCGAGGTCCCCACGCTCCGTGAGCGCGAGATCGCCTCGGTGGCCCGCTATGAGCGGCTGTTCACCCGCTATCTCCTGGGCCACTTCGACGAGCAGGCGCACCACGACGGCAACGACGACCCGCTGCTCGCCGAGGTCGCCGCCTCCGCCGTCGTCACGGCCCACAACCACGTGCTGCGGCGCTGGCTGCGGGCGGGCGGCCAGGGCGACGTGGAGACCCAGCTGGACCACGCCTTCGCGATCGTGCGCCGCACGTTCGGCAGCGGCATCGGCGCGGGCCGCGACACCCTGCCGGCCTCGGCGGCGGCGAGGGCCTCGGCGCAGGGCGAGGTCCTGGTCACGGTGGCCCGCACGGACGCGCCCCTCGACGAGGTCATGCGGACCATTGAGAAGGCCCTGCGCGAACACTCGTAAAGGCCCTGCGCGAGCACTCGTAAAGGCGTTTCGCAGGCATTCATAGTCACCCTTTTATCCCGTTTTGCCCGTGAATTTTTAGGGGGCGCTACCGGCCGGTAGCGCCCCCTTTGCCGTGCCCTCACCCCCTCTGACCTGCACTGATCGATCATCGGTCAAAAACTAATGGCACCCAGTGTCTTGCCCGTTGGCACGCGGTGCCATACGTTGATGGTGTCCGGGCGGCCGGCGTGCAGAGATCTCCCGTACGTCGGCTGTCCCCACAAGCCACGGCTCGTGCGCCCGGACGCCTGCGTCACAGGCACCTCCCACGCCCCACCAAGGCGTCGCCGAGCACCACCCTTCGCCGAACCGACGGCACACCCTCCACCGCAACTTCAGCACCCGACGCAACCCTCAAGAGCGTTCCCCTCAGACGCTTCTTCGCCGGAGGCAACACCGTGAAGGAAATCCTGGACGCGATTCAGGCCCAGACCGCGACCGCGAGCGGCTCCGCCGCGGTCACGTCCGCCGACTTCGCCGCTCTCCCCCTGCCCGACTCGTACCGCGCGATCACCGTGCACAAGGACGAGGCGGAGATGTTCGCGGGCCTCGACACCCGCGACAAGGACCCGCGCAAGTCGCTCCACCTCGACGACGTGCCGATCCCGGAACTCGGTCCCGGTGAGGCCCTGGTGGCCGTCATGGCCTCCTCGGTCAACTACAACTCCGTGTGGACCTCGATCTTCGAGCCCGTGTCCACGTTCAGCTTCCTGGAGCGGTACGGCAGGCTCAGCGAGCTCACCAAGCGCCACGACCTGCCGCACCACATCATCGGCTCCGACCTGGCGGGCGTCGTGCTGCGCACCGGGCCCGGCGTGAACGCCTGGCACCCGGGCGACGAGGTCGTCGCGCACTGCCTGAGCGTCGAGCTGGAGTCCTCCGACGGACACAACGACACGATGCTCGACCCCGAGCAGCGCATCTGGGGCTTCGAGACCAACTTCGGCGGCCTCGCCGAGATCGCGCTCGTCAAGTCCAACCAGCTGATGCCGAAGCCGGGCCACCTCAGCTGGGAGGAGGCCGCTTCACCCGGCCTGGTGAACTCCACCGCGTACCGCCAGCTCGTCTCGCGCAACGGCGCCGGCATGAAGCAGGGTGACAACGTGCTCATCTGGGGCGCGAGCGGCGGACTCGGCAGCTACGCCACGCAGTTCGCGCTCGCCGGCGGCGCCAACCCCATCTGTGTCGTCTCCAGCCCCCAGAAGGCGGAGATCTGCCGCGCGATGGGCGCCGAGGCGATCATCGACCGCAACGCCGAGGACTACAAGTTCTGGAAGGACGAGCACAACCAGGACCCGCGCGAGTGGAAGCGGTTCGGCAAGCGCATCCGTGAGCTCACCGGCGGCGAGGACGTCGACATCGTCTTCGAGCACCCGGGCCGCGAGACCTTCGGCGCCTCCGTGTACGTCACGCGCAAGGGCGGCACGATCGTCACCTGCGCCTCGACGTCCGGGTACAACCACGAGTACGACAACCGCTACCTGTGGATGTCCCTGAAGCGCATCATCGGCTCGCACTTCGCCAACTACCGCGAGGCCTGGGAAGCCAACCGCCTGATCGCCAAGGGCAAGATCCACCCGACGCTCTCCAAGGTCTACGCGCTGGAGGAGACCGGCCAGGCGGCCTACGACGTGCACCGCAACCTCCACCAGGGCAAGGTCGGCGTCCTCGCCCTGGCACCCGAGGAAGGCCTCGGCGTGCGCGACCCCGAGATGCGGGCCAAGCACATCGACGCGATCAACCGCTTCCGCAACGTCTGAACGCGACAAGGAGCAGCGGAACATGACAGAGCGCCAGAAGGACCGGCCGTGGCTGATGCGGACCTACGCCGGTCACTCCACGGCGGAGGCGTCCAACGAGCTGTACCGGCGCAACCTCGCCAAGGGGCAGACGGGACTCTCGGTCGCCTTCGACCTGCCCACGCAGACCGGCTACGACCCCGACCACATCCTCGCCCGCGGCGAAGTGGGCCGGGTCGGCGTACCGGTCTCGCACCTCGGTGACATGCGGCGGCTGTTCCAGGACATTCCCCTGGAGCAGATGAACACCTCGATGACGATCAACGCCACCGCCATGTGGCTCCTGGCGCTCTATCAGGTGGTCGCGGAGGAGCAGGGTGCGGACATCACCCAGCTCCAGGGAACGACGCAGAACGACATCGTCAAGGAGTACCTCTCGCGCGGGACGCACGTCTTCCCGCCCGGTCCTTCACTGCGCCTGACCACCGACATGATCACGTACACGGTGGCCCACATCCCCAAGTGGAACCCCATCAACATCTGCAGCTACCACCTCCAGGAGGCGGGGGCCACACCGGTCCAGGAGATCGCGTACGCGATGTCCACCGCCATCGCGGTTCTCGATGCCGTACGCGACTCGGGGCAGGTCCCCGAGGAGAAGTTCGGGGACGTCGTGGCCCGCATCTCCTTCTTCGTGAACGCGGGCGTCCGCTTCATCGAGGAGATGTGCAAGATGCGGGCGTTCGGGCGGATCTGGGATCAGGTCACGCGCGAGCGGTACGGCATCGAGAACCCGAAACACCGCCGGTTCCGCTACGGCGTGCAGGTCAACTCGCTGGGCCTGACCGAGGCCCAGCCCGAGAACAACGTCCAGCGCATCGTGCTCGAGATGCTGGCCGTCACCCTCTCCAAGGACGCACGCGCGCGTGCCGTGCAGCTGCCGGCCTGGAACGAGGCCCTCGGCCTGCCACGGCCCTGGGACCAGCAGTGGTCGCTGCGCATCCAGCAGGTCCTCGCGCACGAGAGCGACCTCCTGGAGTACGAGGACATCTTCGCGGGCTCGCACGTCATCGAGGCCAAGGTGGAGTCGCTCGTCGAGGCCTCCTTCGCCGAGATGGACCGGATCGAGAAGATGGGCGGCGCGATGGCCGCCGTCGAGTCCGGCTACCTCAAGTCGCAGCTCGTCTCCTCGCACGCGGAGCGCCGGGCCCGCATCGAGTCCGGCCAGGAGAAGATCATCGGCGTGAACTCCTACGAGTCCACCGAGCCGAATCCGCTGACCGCCGACCTGGACGCGGCGATCATGACGGTCGACCCCGCGGTCGAGGCCCGCGTCGTCGGCGCCCTCGCGCACTGGCGCGACAACCGCTACCAGCCGCCGTTCAACCACCCGCGCCCCTGCAAGGCCCTGGAGCGGCTCAAGGAGGTGGCCGCGGGAACGGGCAACCTCATGGAGGCCACTCTGGAGTGCGCACGCGCCGGTGTGACGACCGGCGAGTGGTCGGGGGCCCTGCGGGAGGTCTTCGGGGAGTTCCGGGCGCCCACGGGCGTCTCCAGCGCTCCCGTGGCGGTCCCCGCGGAGGAGGGCTCGCCGCTCGCCCTCGTCCGCGAGAAGGTCGCCCGGACGGCCGAGGACCTCGGCGGCGGCAGGCTCCGCTTCCTGGTCGGCAAGCCCGGCCTCGACGGGCACTCCAACGGCGCCGAGCAGATCGCCGTGCGCGCCAGGGACGCCGGGTTCGAAGTCGTCTACCAGGGCATCCGCCTCACGCCCGAGCAGATCGTCGACGCGGCGCTCGCCGAGGACGTGCACGCGGTGGGCCTTTCGATCCTCTCCGGCTCGCACGCGGAGCTCGTGCCCGACGTCCTCGTACGGCTCCGGGAGGCCGGGGCGCCCGACATCCCCGTCATCGCGGGCGGCATCATCCCCAACCGAGACGCCGAGGACCTGAAGGCGGCGGGAGTGGCCGCCGTGTTCACCCCCAAGGACTTCGGCATCACCGAGATCATCGGCCGTATCGTCGACGAGATCCGGAAAGCGAACAAGCTCGACCCTCTGGAGGTCCCCGCATGACCGCGCCCGCCCACCCGTCGCCCGACCACCGCCCCTCAACGAGCGGCTCCGCCGCGCACCTGCCCAATCGTCTCCGCCCGCGACGCTCCTGTCTCGCGGTACCGGGTTCGAACCCCCGCTTCTTGGAGAAGGCCCAGGGCCTGGCCGCCGACCAGGTCTTCCTCGACCTGGAGGACGCCTGCGCGCCGCTCGCCAAGCCGGAGGCCAGGCACACCATCGTCAAGTTCCTCAACGAGGGCGACTGGACGGGCAAGACGCGGGTCGTGCGCGTCAACGACTGGACGACCGAGTGGACGTATCGCGACGTCGTCACGGTCGTCGAGGGCGCCGGTGAGAACCTCGACTGCATCATGCTGCCGAAGGTCCAGACGGCCGACCAGATCGTCGCCCTCGACCTCCTCCTGACCCAGATCGAGAAGACGATGGGCTTCGAGGTCGGCAAGATCGGCATCGAGGCGCAGATCGAGAACGCGCGGGGCCTCAACAACGTCAACGCGATCGCCGAGGCCTCCCCGCGCGTCGAGACGATCATCTTCGGCCCGGCCGACTTCATGGCCTCCATCAACATGAAGTCCTTGGTGGTCGGCGAGCAGCCGCCCGGCTACCCGGCGGACGCCTACCACTTCATCCTGATGAAGATCCTGATGGCCGCCCGCGCCAACAACCTCCAGGCGATCGACGGCCCCTACCTCCAGATCAAGAACGTCGACGGCTACCGCGAGGTCGCGAACCGCGCCGCCGCGCTCGGCTTCGACGGCAAGTGGGTCCTGCACCCCGGCCAGGTCGAGGCCGCCAACGAGGTCTTCTCGCCCTCGCAGGAGGACTTCGACCACGCCGAGCTGATCCTGGACGCGTACGAGTACTGCACGTCCGAGGCGGGCGGCAAGAAGGGCTCGGCGATGCTCGGCGACGAGATGATCGACGAGGCGAGCCGGAAGATGGCACTGGTCATCTCCGGGAAGGGCCGTGCGGCAGGCATGCGGCGCACGTCCAAGTTCGAGGCCCCGGAGGCGTAAGACACATGCAGTTCGGCCGCACCTACGAAGAGTTCGAAGTCGGCGCCGTGTACAAGCACTGGCCCGGGAAGACGGTCACCGAGTACGACGACCACCTCTTCTGTCTGCTCACCATGAACCACCACCCGCTCCACATGGACAGCAACTATGCGGAGCGGACGACGGACTTCGGGAAGAACGTCGTCGTGGGCAACTACATCTACTCGCTGCTGCTCGGCATGTCCGTGCCGGACGTCTCGGGCAAGGCGATCGCCAACCTGGAGGTCGAGTCGCTCAAGCACGTGGCGCCGACCTTCCACGGCGACACGATCTACGGCGAGACCACGGTCCTGGACAAGACCCCGTCGAAGTCCAAGTCGGACCGCGGGATCGTCTATGTGGAGACCAAGGGCTACAAGCAGGACGGCACGCTCGTGTGCGTGTTCCGCCGCAAGGTGATGGTGCCCACCGAGACGTACATCAAGGAGCGCGGCGGCGAACAGCCCGGCCGCCCGGAGCTGAACGCCCCTTCGAAGAGCACGGAGAAGTAGCCATGAGCCGACTCGCGCAGACCGCCGGTCTCACCGACATCCAGCAGGAGATCCTGTCCACGGTCCGGGACTTCGTCGACAAGGAGATCATCCCGGTCGCGACCGAGCTCGAGCACCGTGACGAGTACCCGCAGCGAATCGTCGACGGCCTCAAGGAATTGGGCCTCTTCGGGCTCATGATCCCCGAGGAGTACGGCGGTCTGGGCGAGTCGTTGCTCACGTACGCGCTGTGCGTCGAGGAGATAGCGCGTGGCTGGATGTCGGTCTCCGGCATCATCAACACCCATTTCATCGTTGCCTACATGCTCAAGCAGCACGGCACGCAGGAGCAGAAGGAGACCTTCCTGCCGCGGATGGCGGCCGGCGAGGTGCGGGGCGCGTTCTCGATGTCGGAGCCGGGGCTCGGCTCCGATGTGTCGGCCATCACGTCCAAGGGCGTGAAGGACGGCGACGAGTACGTCCTGAACGGTCAGAAGATGTGGCTGACCAACGGCGGGACCTCGACCCTGGTGGCCGTCCTGTGCCGGAGTGACGAAGGACACCCGGAGGGCACGGCGCCCCACAAGTCGATGACGACGTTCCTTGTCGAGAAAGAGCCCGGCTTCGGAGAGGTCCGGCCCGGCCTCACCATCCCCGGCAAGATCGACAAGATGGGTTACAAGGGCGTCGACACGACCGAACTCATCATGGACGGACTGCGAATTCCGGCCAATCGTGTGCTCGGCGGGGTTACCGGCCGAGGTTTTTACCAAATGATGGACGGCGTCGAAGTCGGCCGCGTCAATGTCGCGGCGCGTGGCTGCGGTGTCGCTCAGCGTGCATTTGAGCTGGGTGTCTCATATGCCCAGCAACGCCACACTTTCGGCAAGCCGATCGCGCAGCATCAGGCGATCCAGTTCAAGCTGGCCGAGATGGCTACCAAGGTCGAGGCCGCCCATGCGATGATGGTGAACGCAGCGCGCAAAAAGGACTCCGGGGAGCGAAACGACCTCGAAGCAGGGATGGCGAAGTACCTCGCCTCCGAGTACTGCAAGGAAGTCGTGGAGGATGCGTTCCGGATTCACGGCGGTTACGGCTTTTCGAAGGAGTATGAGATCGAGCGCCTGTACCGGGAGGCTCCGATGCTGCTCATCGGTGAAGGTACCGCCGAGATCCAGAAAATGATCATTGGCCGACGACTACTCGAAGAGTATCGATTCCAGGGCTAGATGCCCGGTTTGGGCCGTTTTCGCCGAGAAGAAGATCACACCCTGTCAACACTCTTCGGCCGCCGACTCGGCTTCCTGGCTTGCCCAGTTGTGGCTCGCAACCGATAGCATCCGGAAAAAGCCGCCGTCCCCCGTTCACTGCGCGGCATCATCCGCTACGAAGGTCATCCATGCCCCACAGCCAAACCTCTGCACCACGCGACGGCATTCTTCAGGGACGCCTTGCTCGCGGAGCATCGCCGTGGCTCCTGCCGACCGTCGCAACCGCGGCACTCAGTCTCGCCCGCGCGCGTCGCTCCAAGGGCGCCGCGGCCGTCGCCGTACCCGCCACCGCTCTGGCGGCGGGCATGCTGTGGTTCTTCCGCGACCCCGAGCGCGAGATCGCTCAGGGCCGGGTCATCTCCCCCGCCGACGGCGTGGTGCAGAGCATCATGCCGTGGAAGGACGGGCGTACCCGCGTCGCCATCTTCATGAGCCCGCTGAACGTCCACGTCAACCGTGCGCCCCTCGCGGGCACCGTGACGTCCGTGGAACACATCCCCGGCGGGTTCGTCCCGGCGTTCAACAAGGAGAGCGAGAACAACGAACGTGTTGTCTGGCACTTCGACACCGAGCTCGGCGACATCGAGATGATCCAGATCGCGGGCGCTGTCGCGCGGCGCATCGTGCCGTACGTGCCGCAGGGCTCGAAGGTGGAGCAGGGCGAGCGGATCGGCCTGATCCGCTTCGGCTCGCGCGTCGACATCTACCTCCCCGAGGGTGTCGAGGTGGACGTCGAGGTCGGTCAGAAGACCGTGGCTGGGGTGACTCGCATTGACCGTGGTTGATCCCGAAACACAAGCGGGCTGGGTGCCCGAGGCGGTGGAGGACGAGGCCGACGAGGAGATGCCTCTCTCACTCCGCCTCTCGATAGCGGACACCCTCACGCTCGGTAACGCCACCTGCGGGTTCATGGCGGTGTACTTCACCACCACGGGCATCCTCATCCCGCACCTCCAGGGCAGCAACGAAAGCGGCATGGCGCGGCACTCCGCCGCGACCGCCGTGATCCTCATGCTCTGCGCGGCCGTCTTCGACCTCTTCGACGGTCTCGTGGCCCGCAAGCTGCGGTCCTCGCCGATGGGCGCGGAGCTCGACAACCTGTCGGACCTGATCAGCTTCGGTCTGGCGCCCGCGTACTTCGTCCTCGTCTACGGCATGGTCGCCGACGACGCCCACCAGCGGGTGGCGGCGGTCGGTGCGATCGTCGTGCTGTTGGCGGTGGTGCTGAGGCTTGCGCGGTTCAGTTGCGTGACCGTGAAGGACGGCACCTTCCAGGGCATGCCGTCGCCCTTCGGCGCGCTGACGGTCGTCTCGATCGTGCTCCTGGAGCTGCCCTTCGTGGCGACGCTCCTTGCGATCATCGGCACGGCGTGGCTCATGGTCAGCCGCGTCGAGTACCCGAAGCCGCGGGGCCCCCTCGCGGTGGCCATGCTCGCGTGGATCGTGTCGGCCATGGGGCTCCTCGCGGCCTGGGCCTTCGAGGCCCCGGGCGGCCAGCTGCTCCTGCAGACCGGCTGCGCGCTCCAGCTCGTCCTCGGCGCGGTGATTCCCCTCTTCGCCACGGCTCGGCGGGTGAACAACTTCCGCGACAACCGTCGTGAGGCGCGGGCTACTCAGTTGCCGTAGCGGCTTGCTTGTTCCGTAGCGAAGGGGGCCCGAACCGTTTGGTTCGGGCCCCCTTCGCTTGCCGTTAGAGCCTGTGTCATATCCCCGGTCGGATCAGCGGGCGGCGTCTGGTGCGTGCGATCGCAAGGCGCCGGGAAGTCCTCGATGGGGGTCCCCCCGGGCCCTTGAGGCCTGGGGGAGGAGCTACTAGGGCTTTTCGGCAACGCGGCGAGCGTGCGTGCCAGGCGACGCCCGCCCGGCCGGGGATATGACACAGGCTCTTAATCGCCCTTCGGGCTCGTCCTCAATTGCCGGACGGGCTAAAGCCTCGTGCGGCCTCGGCCGTGCTCGGTTTGCGGACCACCCTCATGCCGCCCGTTGCCTTCTTGTCCGGCTGGAGGATCACGCTCTCCTTGGAGGACGGTGCCTTCGGGTCGGTGAAGTTCTGGGGGACGCCGAAGCCCGCGTCGAAGTCGTCGATCGTCAGGAGGGCCTTGTCCACGCCCTCGCGCGTGAGGTCCTTGTCCGCGCACGCCTTCTTCAGGGCCTCGCCGAAGACGGACGCCGCCGTCCAGCCCGCCACGACGCCGTTGTCGAGGGAGTCCGACGGGTGGGCCTTCTTGTAGTCGGCGACGAGCTTCTCGGCCTCCGGTGTGTCCGCTCCGATGGGCAGGGTGGGCGAGGCGACGTAGTAGTTCTTCGTGAGGGCCGGGCCCGACTGGGTGGCGAGGAGCTGCGGGGCGAACGCCGAGTTGTTGCCGATGACCGGGACGTCGAAACGGCCCGCCGCGGCGACGCCGACCAGGGACGCCGCCTGGCGGGGACCCGCGCTGATCACGATGGCCTTGACGCCCGCCTTCTTCAGGGCGGACACCTGGGCGGTCATGTCGTTGTCGGTCGGCTTGATCTTCTGCTCGACGACCGTGAGACCGGCCTCGTCGGCCATGTGCTTCGAGCCCTTGAGGGCGTTCTCTCCGTAGTCGCCCTCGAAGTAGACGTGGCCCAGCTTGTCGCCCTTCTTGAGGCCCTTCTCCTTCATGAGGAAGTCGATCGCGTTGATCGTCTCCAGGTCGTACGTGGAGCCGACCACGCGCACGTACGGGCTGCCAAGGAGGTTCGCCGACCAGGCCTGCGGCAGGACCAAGCCCTTGTTGCCCGCCACGCGCTGCTTGACGGCCGCGACGAACGGGGAGCCGATGAACTGGGCGAAGCCGAGGACCTTCGGCTCAAGCTCGGTGTAGGCGGCGACGGCCTTCTGCGGGTCGTAGCCGTGGTCGCGGACGGTGAGCTTCAGCTTGCGGCCGCAGATGCCGCCGTCCGCGTTGGCCTGGTCGACGTAGAGCTGCTGTGCCTGCGTGACGCTCTTGCCGAGGGTGGCGTAGACACCGGTCATGTCGGTGAGCGCGCCCAGGTCGATCGTCTTGCCCGTCACGCCGACGCCGGTCTTCACCCCTCCTGTGCTCGCGCCCCCGCCGTCGTCGTCCTTCGCTTTGGAGCTGCACGCGGTGAGCGCGAGCAGCGCGGCGAGGGCGGTGCCGGCCGCCGTGGCCCTGGTCAATGTGTTCATGCTTCCTCCCCTGGAGTGCCTGGACTGTGCGTGCCGCGCCGCGCGGCGAGCCTCACCAGGCCGCCGGGCAGGAAGAGCACCACCGCCACGACGGCGGCGCCGTACAGATACCGGGACGCCTCACCCGGTGAGATCCCGCCGGTGCCGGGCGCGGAGACGAGGGGCAGCGCGTCGCTGTACCGGCTGAGCAGCTGGGGCAGCAGGGAGACGAGGGCGGCGCCCGCCACCGCCCCCGCGACCGAGCCAAGGCCGCCGATGACGATCATCGCGAGGTACTCCAGGGAGAGCGTCATGCCGAAGTAGTCGGGCACGGTGCGCTGGAAGACCAGGGCGAGCAGCACCCCGGCGAGGCCCGCGTACATCGACGACAGGACGAAGACCCCGGCGCGGTAGCGGGCCACCGGTACGCCGATCACGCCCGCGGCGACCTTGTGGTCCCTGATCGCGTTCATGGCGCGGCCGGGGCGGCCCCGCAGCACCCCGCGGGCGAAGAGTCCGCAGCCCAGGAGCAGCACGAGGCCCGCGTACCAGAGCTTCTCCGCGGAGCCGAACGGGACCGCGGCGACCACCACCTCGTGCTCGTCGAAGGTGAGCCCGAAGAGGTCGAGAGGCGGCACGTCACGCCCGTTGGAGCCGCCGGTCAGATCGTGCGCGTTGAAGAGCACGTGCTGGCCGATGAAGATCAGCGCGAGCGTCGCGATGCCGAGGTAGGCGCCGTGCAGGCGGCCCGCGATGGGGCTGAAGAGACCGCCCGCGAGCCCGGCGACGGCCACCGCGAGGGCGGCGGCGAGCCAGGTGGGCAAGCCGAGGCCGGTCAGGCCGTCGCTCCCGTCACCGGCGAGGGCGCAGTACCCGTACGCCCCGACGGCGAGGAAGAAGGCGTGCCCCATCGAGAGCTGGCCCGTGGCGCCGGTGAGGAGGTTGATGCCGATCGCGCCGATGGCGGCGGCCATCGCGAAGAGGCCCGCCTGGAGCCAGAAGCGGTCGAGGTAGAACGGCAGGGCGAGGAGCAGGGCCGCTCCGGCCGCCCACAGGTACGTGCGACGGCTCGTGACCAGGGCGTGGCCGCGGGAGCGTCCGGCCCGGGTGCGGGTGTCAGACACGGGCGAGCTCCTTCGTGCCGAAGAGTCCCGCGGGCCGGATCAGCAGGATCGCGGTCATGACGAGGTAGGGCGCGAGGTCGCCGAGGCCGCGCCCCAGGAAGGTCAGGTCGCTCTGGTAGCCGGTGGCGAGGGACTCCGTCACCCCGACCACGAGCCCGCCGACGAGGGCGCCGGTGGTGGAGTCGAGGCCGCCGAGGATCGCGGCGGGGAACGCCTTGAGCGCGGCCAGGGAGGTCGTGCGTTCCAGGCCCGGCGTCGGGAAGACGGTGAGGAACAGCGCGGCCACGGCGGCGAGCGCGCCCGCCACCGCCCATGCGCCGAGCGAGACCCTGCCGAGCCGTACGCCCATCAGCGCGGCGGTCTCCGGGCTCTCGGCGGCCGCCCGCGTCGCCACGCCCCATGAGGTGTAGCGGAAGGCGAGCAGGAAGACCGTGATGAGGAGGGCGGCGGCGACGAACGCCGCGATGCGGGTGTGCGCGAGGGAGACGGGCCCGACGGTGAGCACGTCGTCGCCCCACGGGTCGCCGAGCGGCAGGACGTCCGTGCCGAGGCGGCGGGTGAGTTCGGTGGTGAGCAGGATGTCGACGCCGATGGTGACGATGGCGAGGACGCTGTGGTCGTGGCCGCGGTAGCGGCGCATGACGAGGAACTCGACGGCCGCCCCGACCACCGCCGCGCCCGCGATGCCGACGAGCAGCGCGGGCCAGAAGCCGAGGTCGTCGTGGAGCGAGGCGGTGATGTAGCCGCCCGCGAGGAGGAGCGAGGCGTGCGCGAAGTTCACCACTTCGGTGGCGCGGAAGATGACGACGAAGCCGAGGGCGATGAGGGCGTAGACGGAGCCCAGCGAGACGCCGTTGAGCAGGAGTTCGGTGAACGTGGTCACGAGTGGTCCTCACCCAGGTAGGCGCGTACGACCGCGGGGTCGCGCTGGACCTCCGCGGGTGTGCCGTCGGCGATCCGGCGTCCGAAGTCGAGTACGGTCACCGCGTCCGCGAGCCGCATCACCACCCCCATGTCGTGTTCCACCAGGACGATCGAGATGCCGAGGCTGTCGCGGACGCCCGCGATGACGGCCGCGGTACGGCGCCGCTCGTCGGCGGTCATCCCGGCGACGGGCTCGTCGAGGAGCAGCAGCCGCGGCTCCATGCACAGGGCGCGGGCGAGCTCGGCGAGCTTCTGCTGGCCGTAGGGCAGGGAGCCCGCGGGCAGGTCGAGCTGGCGCTCCAGGCCGACGAACGCGGCGATCTCGCGGACGCGTGCGCGGTGGCGGCGCTCCTCGCGGGCGGCGGCGGGGAGCCGGAGCCCTGCGGCCACGAATCCGGTGCGGGTCAGCCGGTGGCGGCCGAGCAGCAGGCTGTCGGCGACGGTGGCGCGCGGCGGCAGGGCGAGGTTCTGGAAGATCCGGGCGACACCGAGGCCCGCGATGCGGTGCGGGCGCAGGCCGGTGAGCTCGTGGGTGCCGAAGCGGACGCTGCCCGCCGTGGCGCGGTAGACGCCGGACAGGACGTTGAAACAGGTGGACTTGCCCGCGCCGTTGGGTCCGATGACGGCGTGCACGGTGCCGGGGCGGACCGTGAAGCTGACGGCGTCCAGGGCGGTGAGTCCGGCGAAGCGGACGGTCACGTCGCGTACTTCCAGGGACGGTACGGACGTGCGGTCGTCCGGCGGGGCCACGGCGGCGGAATCGCTCATGGTGTGGCCTCCCAGCGCGCGAGGACGGGCAGCGCGCCGAGGCCACGGGAGGCGTCGGCCGCCGCGTCCTCGTCGACCACGCCGAGGTAGCGGCGGCGCACCTCGTCGGAGGCGGCGAGCTCGTCCGCGGGGCCCGAGAGGGCGACCTCGCCGACGTCGAGGACGTACGCGGTGGAGGCGAGCCGCAGCGCGAGGGCCGCGTTCTGCTCGACGAGGAGCACCGAGGTGCCCTGCGCGTTGATCTCCCGGACGGTGTCGGCGATGCGGGCGGCCATCAACGGGGCGAGCCCCAGGGAGGGTTCGTCCAGGAGGAGCAGGCGCGGGGATGCCATCAGCGCCCGGCCCACCGCGAGCATCTGCTGCTCGCCGCCGGAGAGCAGTCCGGCGCGCTGCGCGCCGCGCTCGGCGAGGACGGGGAAGAGGTCGTGCACGCGCCGCAGGGCGGCCGCCTTGGCCGTGCGCGAGCCGGTGGAGCCGAGCGCCCCGGCCCGCAGGTTGTCGGCGACCGTCATCCGGGCGAACACCCGTCTCCCCTCGGGGACTTGGGAGATCCCGGCGGCCACCACCCGGTCCGGCGCGAGGATGTCCGTGCGCCGCCCGTCGAAGCTGATGTCGCCCGAGGTGAGCGCCCCGCCGTGGAAGGAGAGGGTGCGCGAGATCGCCCGCAGCAGGGTCGACTTGCCCGCGCCGTTGCCGCCGAGCACGGCCACGACCGCGCCTTCGGGCAGGTGCAGCGAGACCCGGCGCAGGGCCCGCACCGGGCCGTAGCCGACCGACACGTCGCGCACGACGAGCCCTCCGCCCCGTGCGCCGGATCCGGCCTTGCCGACGCCTCCCTCATCGAACCCGCCCACGTATCGACTCCCTTGTCCCACCCGGCTGTTCCGCACGGCCCGTCCGCCGTCGCGTGGCGCTCACCCCAGCACCGCGGGACCGGCCCGTCCACGGGCCGCGGACGAAACGCTGCGGGAGACCAGCGGCGGTGCCCCGCCGTTGTGCACGCGCACAACACCGCGTGTCAGGGGCCTGCCGAAGCGGACGGACCAGTGGCATCCTCCGCAGCAACGCCGTCCCGGGAGCGCCCCGGCGACGTCACGGAGCGCGGTGACGGAGGCAACGATGACCGGCCCCACGCACACCCGAAGGCCTCGGACCGGGCACGACTGGAAGCTCCTCAAGGAGGCGTGCACCGCCCTCCTGCCGCGCCTGCCCGAGCTGGTCGACGAACATCTGCGCCAGCTCGGCGAGCACTCGACGGTGTACGGGCGGGTCCTGGCGTACGACGTGCAGTGGCGGGAGGCCGAGGAGGCCATGCGGATCGGCATCGAGGCGATCTCGGCACCGCGGGCCTCGCCGCGCCGCGACCTGGAGTACGCGGAGGAGGCGGGTCGGCGCCGCGCCCAACAGGGCCTGCCGCTCGACCTGTTGGTCCACTCGTACCGCAACGCCGGCTATCTGGTCTGGGACTCGCTCCTCGAAGGCACGGCGGGCAAGGACCCCGAGAAGCTGGCGGTCCTGATGCGTTCGGCGACGATGGTGTGGTCGGCGGTGGACGCCCAGGCGGCGGTGGCGTCCGACGCGTACCGCGCGACGGAGCTGGAGCTGCGCCGGCGCACGGACGAGCAGTTGCAGGCGCTGCTCGACGCGCTCCTGGAGGGGCGGTCGGCGCCGGGCCTCGCGGCGCGGGCGGCGGCCGGTCTCGATCTGCCCGAGCACGGCCCGTACGCGGTGGTGGTGCTCCGCGTGGAACGGCGCGACGGGCGCGAGGCCTTCCACCGGCAGATCCAGCGGGCGGGGTTCCGTTTCATCTGGCGGATGCGGACGGACTGCGAGGTCGGCGTGGTCGCACTGGGCGGGCCGGAGGGCGGAGCGGAAACCGGCCTCGACGGGCTGGCCCGGCTGCTCGACGGGCGCTGCCCGGGGCCCGGCGGGATCAGCCCCGTGGTGGGCGGCCTCGCGGACCTTGGCCACGCCCGGCGGCTCGCGGAGCTCGCGCTGCGCACCTGCCCGCCGGACGCGACCGGCATCGTACGCCTTGACCGGCGGATGCCGACGGCCCTGGTGGTGAGCCAGCCGGAGCTGGCGGGGCACTTGGTCTCCGATGTGCTCGGCGAGGTCCTCGCGCTCGAACCGGCGGACCGGGCGGTGCTGTTGGAGACGCTGGACGCGTGGCTGGCCTGCGAGGGTTCGGCGGGCCGGGCAGCGGGGCGGCTCTACTGCCACCGCAACACGGTCTTCAACCGCCTGCGCCGCCTGGAGCAGCTGACGTCACGCTCCCTGGCGCGGCCGCGGGACCTGGTGGAGGTGGCCCTCGCGGTGGAGGCGCACCGGCTGTCCCCGCGGGCCCGCCCGGCGTGAACCGGGCGGACGCGAAGTGGCCCCGCCTGTAAGGGAATTCAGGTGCTGATCAGGTGCTGATCAGGTGCTGATCAGGTCCTGGAAAGCACTCGCCGTCTCCGCCGTCGACCTGCCGAAGGGCGCGTCGAAGTTCCAGACGAGGAAGAGCAGGAAGGCGATCAGGGCGCTGAACGTACCGGCAAGCAGCATCTCGCGCGAGGAGCGCCTGATCTGCAGCGTGAAGATCAGTCCGACGGTGACGAGCGCTCCGGCGACCAGACCGAACCAGACCACGCCGGGCAGCGTCTCCTCCGCGTTGTCGGCCCGCGCCCTGCGCGCCTCGTCGGCGGCGGCCACCTGGTCGAGCAGCGGCTGGTAGGTCTGGGCCTCCAGCTCGTTCGCGGGCGGCCGTGCCGCGATGTCCCTGCGCAGGGTGTCGAGGAGTTCGCCGCCCCGGTCGGTGAGCCGGTGCTCCTCGATCATGCGGGGCCACTCGACGCTCGACACGTGCTCGCTGTAGCGCCGCACGTCCTGCTGGATGCGCTCGCGCTCGTCCGCCGGATAGACCTCCACGCGCCTGCTGATCTCGTGCAGGGCCTGGGCCTCGTCGCGGGTGCCGTCCTGGGCGGCGCCGCGGGCCTCCCAGACGCCTGCGATGGCGAGACCGAGGACGATCGCATACACGACGCCGACCATCATCACCATGTATTCGAGCACGTCGGGCGTCTCGCTGGTGTCGTCGTCCTCGGGCACCCGGCGCTGTCTGAGCACGGTGACGGTCAGCACGACCGCGCAAGCGAGCACCATGGCAAGACCGAGTACGAACCATTCCGTCACGAGGGGCCTCCGGAGGGCGGGTTGGGGCGTGATCGGGCGCCGGACGCGGCGGAGCGCGAGCGTGGGCGCAGCAGTGCGGCGGCGAGCACCGCGGGGGTGGTGACGACCATCGTCGTGGTGACCATGGACCGCCCGCCCGCGCGCTCGTCCTCCCCGGCGGGGCGGTAGCCCGGCCCCGCGAAGGAGGGCGGCGCGGGCGGTGGTGCGGGGCGCGCGGGGCGCGGGGCGGACTCCAGGCGTACGGGGACGAGGAGTTCCCGCACCCGGGGCGCGGCGCGGGGGCGCTGTGCGGGGCGGGCGGCCGGAGGGGGTGCCGCGCGGGCCGCGGGCTGCGCGGTGGCCGCGGGCGGTTCGGGGCGCGGCGGGGTGGTGGCGGGCGCGCGGGGGGCGGGGGCGGGGGCGAGTTCGGGTTTCGGCTCCGGCGGCTCCGACGGCCGCGGTGGCCCCGGCTCCCGCGCCTCGTCGGCCGGGGCGCCCGGCAGGTCCTCCTGGCAGATCTCCAGCCGCTCGGACAGGACCACGCCGAGGGCTTCGACCTGCGCGTGCACGGAAAGCCCGCCCACGGGACACAGCGTCGCAACGATGCCGAGACCGCCGAGCTGCGCCCACCCAGTCAAGATCGACTCCTCTTCACGTACTGAAGAAACGATCACGTTGCCGGTACGACACGGGGGGGGCGGCCGCGGACGCGGGGGCGCGCGAGTGATGGGGTTCGGGCGCCCCCGGCGTGCGGCTGGGGTCAGGCGGTCAGGCGGTCACGCGGTCAGGCGGTCACGCGAGGAAGTCCCTGGCGATGTTCTCCGCCACCGTCTCCAGGATCGGGCCCGCTTCCGCGATGCACCGGGCCACGTCCGGCTCGACGTCGGTCAGGGCGTACGCGCGGCGGATACCGGCCTTGCCGAGGGCCTCCGGGGCGAGGGCGAGGCGGCCGCAGACCGCGACGACCTCGATCCCCGCGGCCCGCGCGGCGGCGGCCACCCCGGCGGGCGCCTTGCCGTGCAGGGTCTGCTCGTCGAGCGAGCCCTCGCCGGTGATGACGAGGGTGGCCCGCTCCAGGGCGGGCGCGAAGCCGAGCACGTCGAGCATGACGTCGATGCCGGGCCGGAAGCCCGCGCCGAGCCCGACGAGGGCGCCGTACCCGATGCCGCCCGCGGCACCGGCGCCCGGCGACTGCGCGTACTCCGCGGCCTTGGGGCCGATGGCCTTCTCCAGGACCGTGGCGAAGTGCGCGAGGGCCGCGTCCAGGGCCCGGACGTCCTCGGGGGACGCGCCCTTCTGCGGGCCGTAGACGGCGGGTGCGCCCTTCGGGCCGGTCAGCGGGTTGTCGACGTCGCTGGCGAGCACGATCTCGACGTCCTTCAGGCGCGGGTCCAGACCCGACAGATCGGCGGTGGCCAGCTCCTTGAGCGGCCCGCCGCCGGGCGCGACGGGGTCGCCTTCCGCGTCCAGGAAGCGCGCGCCGAGCGCGGCGAGCATGCCCGCGCCGCCGTCGGTCGTGGCGCTGCCGCCGACGCCGAAGACGATGCTGCGGGCCCCCGCGTCGAGCGCCGCGCGCAGCAGCTCGCCGGAGCCGTACGTCGTGGAGGTGAGCGGCGCGAAGACGCCCTCGGGGAGCAGCTGCAGGCCGGAGGCCTCGGCCATCTCCACCACCGCAGTGCCGTCCTTCAGCGCGTACGCCGCCGTCACCCGCTCGCCGAGCGGCCCGGTGACCCGCACCTCCCGGCGCTCGAAGCCGCCCGCGACGGCCGCGGCGACCGTGCCGTCGCCGCCGTCGGCGACCGGCAGCGCCTCGACCCGCACGCCGGGGGCGACGCGGTGCAGCCCCGCCGTCACCCGCTCGGCGACCTGTACGGCCGTGAGCGAACCCTTGAACTTGTCCGCGGCGATGAGTACACGCTGCGCGTTCCCGCGCTGTGCGTCGTCGCGACCGGCGTGCGCCTGCCGCTCGTGTCCCGCCGTCCCTGCAGCGTCCGCCACCTTGGTTTCCCCTTGCTTTCCGGGCCTTGCTCGCGTCAAGGCAGTCGCGCCGCTGCGACCATAACCGCAGACGGGGCCCGCTGCCCATGGCCACCCACAGCGCGAGACGGCGCGCCCCGGCGAAAAACTCGCCTATATCGCACCATAGTGGTGCGCCATGAGCACGGAAATGATCGATCAGCACCTGCCCGACGAGGGTCCGCCCGACCCGCCGTCGAACGGCCGGGACCCCGCGAGCGGCTCGCCCCCGGACGGCGGCCCGGACTTCGCGGTCGTCGGCATCGGCGTCGCGGCCGTGCTCGCGGTGGTTGCCTGGGCCGCGCTCGGCAAGGACTCCTTCGACAGCGCGTCGGACACCGCGCTCGGCTGGGTCCTGGCCAACTTCGCCTGGCTCTTCGTGATCGCCGCCGACGTCTTCCTCGTCCTGTGCGTAGGTCTCGCGCTCAGCCGCTTCGGCCGTATCCGGCTCGGCGAGGACGACTCCAGACCGGAGTTCACCAACCTCGCGTGGATCGCGATGATGTTCAGCGCGGGCATGGGGATCGGCCTGATGTTCTACGGCGTCGGGGAGCCCCTGACCCACTATCTGAACCCTCCCCCGTCCTCGGGGGTCGGCCCCCGTTCCGGCGCCGCGGCCCGCACCGCCCTGGAGTACTCCTTTTTCCACTGGGCGCTGACCCCCTGGGCGATCTACGGCATCGCGGGCCTCGCGCTCGCCTACGCGGGCTTCCGCAAGGGCCGCGGCAACCGGCTCAGCGCGGTCTTCGTGCCGCTCATCGGGGCCCGGCGGGCGGCCGGGTGGCCCGGCAGGCTCATCGACCTGCTCGCGGTCTTCGCGACCGTCTTCGGCACGGCCACCAGTCTCGGCGTCGGCGCGCTCCAGGTCGCCACGGGGCTCAACCTCACGACGGGGGTGGAGGACTCCACCACCCTGCAGCTGATCATCATCGTGTCGCTCGGCGCCGCCTTCGTGGTCTCGGCCTTCTCCGGGGTGCACAAGGGCGTGAAGTGGCTCAGCACCCTCAACATCGTCCTCGCCGCCTGCCTGATGCTGTTCGTGTTCGTCCTCGGCCCGACCGTCTACGTCCTCGACGCGATCCCCGCGAGCGTCGGCGGCTATCTGCACCAACTGCTCCCGATGGCCTCGCGCACCGGCGCGTTCACCGACAGCACCTGGCTCGGCACCTGGACGATCTTCTACTGGGCGTGGTGGCTGTCCTGGGCGCCGTTCGTCGGCACGTTCATCGCCCGCATCTCGCACGGCCGCACGATCCGCGAGTTCCTCATCGGCGTGCTCCTCGTGCCGAGCGGCGCCACCGTCGTGTGGTTCTGCGTGATGGGCGGCACGGGCATCCGGCTCGACGCGACCGGCAGGGCCGACATGGCGGCGAAGGTGGAGGAGGGCGCGGAGGCCTCGCTCTTCGCGATGCTGGACGCGCTGCCGCTGGGCACGGTCACCTCCTGGGTCGCGATGCTCCTCGTCATGACGTACTTCGTCACCAGCGCCGACTCCGCGTCCCTGGTGATGGGCTCGCTCAGCAGCCGCGGCTCGCTGCACCCGCCCACCTGGCTGGTCGTCGTCTGGGGCGTTCTGATGGCGGCGGTCGCCGCGGTGCTCCTGGTCGCGGGCGGCCTGAACTCCCTGCAGAGCGCGACGATCCTCGTGGCCCTGCCGTTCGTCGTGGTGATGCTGACGCTGTGCTGGGCGCTCCTGAAGGAGCTGCGCGAGGACCCGGGCGCGGGCCCCGCACGCGGTCAGGCCCTGCACGGGCTGCGGGACGCGGTGCGCACGATGGTCGGCGACGCGATGACCGAGCAGAGTCCGGACCGGCACCATCGGCTGCGACGGATCGTCAGGTCCCGGAGCCGGGACGGGGAGTGAGCGAAGTACGCGTACGCCCGGAAACGAAGTACGCGTACGCCTTGATCAGCGAACCAGCGGCGGAAGCGGCCGAGTTGGCCGCACAATGAACCCATGCCTGAGTACCTGGAACTCGACCTGGCAGGGGCCGCGCTGCGCGTCGAGCTCGCCGATGTGGGGCAGCGGCCCGAACCCCGGGCGCTGCCACCGGAGTTCGGGGCGCCGGAGCCCGTGTCCAGCGGGGGCGGCCGCGCCGCCGCGCTCGCCGCCGACGCGCTGCGGGCGACCCTGCGCCCGCTCGGGCCGCTCCTCGACGAGGTGCACGCCTCGGTGTCCGGGGCGCGTCGGCCGCCCGAGGAGTTCACGGTCGAGTTCGGCATCGAGGTGGGCAAGGACCTCAAGCTCGGCATCGTCGGACTGAAGGGGGCGGCCACGATGACCGTGTCGGCGACGTGGCGGCGTACGGAAGAGCGTACGGAAGACCCAGGCGCCGGTGATCCTGCCAGCGGCGACTCCGGGGCGTAACCATGGGCTGGTTCCGGCGGACGGACGGCCCCCCGCCGGTCGTCGCCGTCCTGGACCGGCACGGCGAGGGGGCGGTCGGCGCGGCCGCGCTGCTCTCCGCCGGGCGCGTCCTCACCTGCGCGCACGTGGTCAACGAAGCGCTCGGGCTGCCCCCGATGAGCGCCGCGAGGCCCTCGGACGAGGTCCTCCAGGTGGGGTTCGACCGGCACACGGTGCGGATCGCGGCGCAAGTGGAGGTGTGGGTGCCGCCCCGGCACGACGCCGTCGCCTGGCAGGGCGACCTGTGTGTGCTGCGCCTCACCGAGCCCGCGCCCGCCAGTGCCCGGCCCGTCGTCTGGACGGAGATGGCGGAGGGCCAGTCGCTGCGGGCCTGGCACGGCTGTGGGGAGCCGATCACCTTCGCGGACACGGTCCTGAAGCTGCTCGACGGCAGAGTGGGCTATCTGGACGGGCAGTTGTCAGGTGCCGCGATCGGCCCCGGGTTCAGCGGGGGGCCGCTGTGGACCGACGCGGGCGACAGCGCGGCCGGGCTCGTCGTCGGCCGGCTCGGCGGCCCCGACGCCCCCGCGCACCCCGCCGACACGCTCCGGCGCGCCTGGGCCCTGCCGTGGCAGACCGTGCGCGAACAGCTGTGCGCGGCCGGGGCGGGCGACATCGTGGACGACTGCCACGCCCTGCGCGCCACCCCGCCCGAGGACCCGCTCGCCGCCGAACTGTGCGCGCTGCTCCGGTCGTTGCTGCCGGAACCCGCGGTGCGCGCCGAGCACGCGCGGCGCCTCGCCACCGAACTCGGCCTCGTCGCACCGCAGGACGGGACGGCGCCCACGACCGAAGAGCTGGCCGCCCTGCTGCTCACCCACCACCGCGCCCTGCCCACGCTCAGCGAGTCCCTGCAGACCGCCGGTCCCTACGGCGCACGGCCCGAGCAGCTCACCGCCCTGCTCGGCACCGGCCGCGCGGTGGAGGCGGCCGGGCTGCTCTCCCACGGCGAGCACGCCTTCCTGGCGCGGCAGCTCAGACGGGTCGTCCGCGCCGACCCGACCCTGCCCGCCCGCGCGGCCCGGGAGGCGCTGCGCTACACGCCGCTGCCCTCGGCCCTGTGCACCGCGCGGCTGCCGATATCGGCGCTCGGAGCGGTCATCGCCGACCTGGAGGAGTACCAAGACGGCGGCAGCGTCCCCGCGGGGACCTCGCGGGTCCCCGCGCTCGTGCACCTCGTCGAGTTCATCGCCGCCGCCACGGGCGACCAGGTCGGCGAAGAGCTCCGCAACTGGAGCGAGCGGGTCTGCGCCCGCCTCGGCGTGCACCCCGCCGCCCGCGACCAGCGCAGGGCCGACGCCGCGCGCTGGACACTCACGCAGACGCCCGCGGTGGTCCGGCTGCTCGCGCGACTCACCCGCACGGAGCCGACGGGCGAGGGCACGGAGCGGGCCGAGCGCTTCCGCTGCCGGCTCTGGCAGCAGCACGCGGACGGCACGGTGCGCCGCCTGGAGACCACCGCGGGGGACGCGCCCCTGACGCCCGGTCAGGTGGGTGCGGTGATCCGCGAGGGCGCCGAGCGGTCCGGCGAAGGGCTGCCCGCCGTGGACATCGAGGTCGACCGCGCCGGGCTCCATCTGCCCGTCGACGAATGGGACGCGGGCAGCCCCAACGAATTCGTGCCGAGCCTGCCGCTCGGCGCGTCGTTCCCGCTGATGCTGCGCTGCCCGGAGATGAGCCGCCGGGTGCCGCGACGGGAGACGGAGCACCGCCGCCGCTGGGGCGACGGACACGGCAGAGCCCTGGTCATCGATCCGAGCTGCGCGGACGGACGGCAGGTCGCCGCGCTGCTCGGCTCCACCCACCGCGACGCCAACCAGGTCGTCCTGCACGGCCCGCCCGCCCTCCGCGCCCAGCTGCTCGACCTCTGTCTGGCCCTCGGCGTCCCCGTGGTGCTCTGGGACCGCGAGGCCGAGGGCCACGACCACGCCCACCGCCTCGAACCCCTTTCGCCCACCGGCCTGTTGCACGGCCTGCCCTTCCGGGTGCACCGGTTCCGGGCGGCCGCGCTGCCGGACCCCACGGGGCTCGCGCGCCCGTCCCTCGTATGGGAGGACTCCGCGTGGCAGAGCCTCGCGGGGGCCGACCGCGAGCCGAGGCTGACGGACCCCGACGCGCCGCGCCCGCATTCCGACGAAGGAGTACGCAGTCCATGACGGCACCCCAGGCAGCCCAGGCACCGCAGGAAGGCGACTGGCGGCTCTTCCGGGGGGACGGCGACGCACGGCGCGCCGACTTTCCGCAGGCTCCGCCGTGGCGCCGCTTCGCCCCGGCGGACGGCGCGCCCCGGCCGCGCCCCTATCTGATCGGCCCCGACGAGTCGGAGGTCGTCAACGCCGCGCTGCTGCTGCGCCGTCCGCTCCTCGTCACCGGCCACCCGGGGACCGGCAAGTCCTCCCTCGCGCACGCCGTCGCCCACGAGCTGACGCTCGGCCGGGTCCTGACCTGGTCGGTCAACAGCCGCTCCACACTGCGCGACGCCCTCTACGACTACGACGCGATCGGCCGCCTGCGGGAGTCCAACCTGCGCCGCGAGACCGGCTCCGACGGGCCCGCCGATGAGCGGCCCGAACGCGGCCCCGACATCGGCTCGTACGTCCGCCTCGGCCCGCTCGGCACCGCCATGGTCCCGGGCGAGCGCCCGCGCGTCCTGCTCGTCGACGAGCTCGACAAGGGCGACGTCGACCTGCCGAACGACCTCCTGACGGTCTTCGAGGAGGGCGAGTTCGAGATCCCGGAGCTGGCCAGGCTGCCCGAGGACCAGTCGCACGTCGACGTCCTGACCGCCGACCCCCAGGTGCGGGCGCCGGTGGCGCGGGGCCGGGTGCGCTGCTCCGAGTTCCCCGTGGTGGTCATCACCAGCAACGGCGAGCGCGAGTTCCCGCCCGCGTTCCTGCGCCGCTGCGTCCGTCTGGACCTCGCGGAGCCGGACGAGCAGCGGCTGCGCGACATCGTCGAGGCGCACCTCGGCGAAGCGGCGCTCGACGGCGTCGACGACCTCCTGCGCGCCTTCCTGGGCCGCCGCGCCCCCGGCGAACTGGCCACGGACCAGCTCCTGAACGCCGTGTTCCTGCGCAAGGGCGGCGTCGACCTGCCGCCGGGCGCGCTCCTTGACGCGGTCCTGCACCGGCTCGGCGGGGCGGTGTAGCGGGATGGGGGCCGAGTCCAGTGAGGAGGACGCGCCCTCCCGCGCCCCGGTCAAGCGTCCGCACGCGCTCATGCGGTCCGCGCGGCTGCGCCAGGCGCTCGGGACGCTGGCGGCGAGCGGGGTGGAACTCACCCAGGAAGAGCTGCTCGACGCGCTGTGGCTCGCCGGGCAGCTGCCCGAGGGGGCGTCGACTTCCCTGGTACGGGCGTCGGGGACGATCACATCGGCCGGGCAGACGTACGGAGACGTGCGGCCTCCCCGGCCCGCCCTGGCACGGATGACGGCGAAGCCCGCACGGCCCGACACGCCCCGGCCGGACAGCGGCAGGAGCCCGGCCCCGGCGAAGCCCCGGCCCGAGGAGCAACCCCCCGTCAGCATCGACCCCGAGTTCGGCCCCCCGCTGCTCTCGACCCGGACCGTCCGCGTCCGGCGGCCGACCGGCGACGCGCCCCTCTACGGCGGCACCGCCCCCGGCCACGTCCCGCCCCACCGCACCGTCCCCGTCCGCCCCGTGCGCACCCCCGAGACCCGGGCCCTCGGCTCCCGGCAGCTGCAACTTGGCCGCGCCCTGCGCCCGTTGAAGCTGACCGTGGCCGACCGCAGACGGTGGGAGCTCGACGAGACGGCCACCGCCGATTCGACCGCCCACAGCGGCCTCACCGACGCCGTGCTGCGCCCCGCCCGCGCGCGCTGGCTCGATCTGACGCTGCTCGTGGACGACGGCGCCTCCATGCTGCTGTGGCAGCGGCTCGCCACGGAGACCCGGCTGCTCCTGGAGCGCAGCGGCGCCTTCCGTGACGTACGCGTGCACGGCCTGGACACCCGCACCCCCGGTGCCCCGCTGCTCGGCCGCCGCCCCTTCACGCCCGGCACCGCCGTGCTGCCGCCCGCCACCGTGACCGACCCCGGCGGCAACACCCTGATCCTCGTCCTCAGCGACGGCGTCGGCGCGGCCTGGCGGGACGGCCGGATGCGGGAGCTCCTGAAGCAGTGGGGACGGTTCGGGCCGACGGCCGTGCTGCACGCACTGCCACCGCATCTGTGGGACGGCTCCGGCATCCGCGCCGAACGCTGGCGGGTCACCACCCGGCGCCGCGGCGCGCCCAACCTCACCTGGGACGTGGCCGATCCGGTGCTGCCCGCGGGCCTCACGGCGTTCGACGGGGTGCCTGTCCCGGTCCTCGCGCCCGAACCGGGAGCGGTCGGCGCCTGGGCGGGCCTGATCGCCTCCCCCGGGGCGAGCACGGTGCTCCCGCTCCTGACGGCGCCCTTCGCGACGGCACCGCGGGCACCCGTCGGCCTCGACGCGGGCGAGCACATCCTGCGGTTCCGGGACACGGCGTCCCCGGAGTCGTACCGCCTCGCCGCCCATCTCGCCGCCGTCGCCCCGGTGTCCGTGCCGGTGATGCGCCTGGTGCAGGACGTGCTCGGGCCCGGCGTGACGACCGGGCACCTGGCGGAGGTGTTCCTGAGCGGCCTGTTCCGGCGCTGCGACGACACCGCCGGTCTCGCCCCGCGGCACCGGAGTTACGACGTCACGGCCGAGGCCCGCGACATCCTCCTCGGCACCGCGCCGGTCCGTGAACTCCTGGGCACCGGCCGGGCGGTGACGGCCCGCCTCGGTGAACTGGCGGGCCGCTCCGCCGACTTCCCCGCCTGGCTCGCCCATCCCGACGGGGTCGACCGGGGCGGGGACGGGGCCCGGCCCTTCGGGTGGGTGGACGAGCGGCTGATGCGGCGCCTCGGGGTGGGTGTGCCGCGGGCGGTACCCGTACCGCCCGCGGATCCGGAGGTTCCGCCGTACGTCGACGCGCCGGGCTCGCCGTGGTGGTCGCTGACCCCGGGGAACCCCCGGCGGGCCGGGCCCTGGCACCTGTTCGCCCGGCACAGCAGCGCAAGGAGCAGCAGCGGAGTGTTCCTCGGACGGAGCGAGCAGGGCGAGGTCGCGGCGCTCAGGCTCACGCGCCCCGGTTCCGCGCGCCGCCTCTCCCTGGCGGGCCAAGCCGAGGCACTGCGCCTCCTGGACGGCAGACGGGTGCCCCGTCTCCTCGGCGTGGACCCCGCGCCGGAGCCGTCCTGGCTGGCGACGGAGCTCCAGCTGTCGGACGACGGCCGACCGGTCCCGCACCTGGACGACCCGCTGCCGGCCGCGGCACGGCTCGACCACGTCCTGCACTTCGCCCGGCTCGCCCGGCTGCTCGCCGGGGTGCTCGCGGACGCCCACGCCCTTGGCATCCACCACGGCGACCTGGCGCCGAGAAGGGTGCTGCTCACGGCGGGCGACGTGTGCGTGACCGGCTGGCGCGTGCAGGAGCACGGTGACGGCGCCGCCCACGACGTCTCCAAGCTGGGCCTCGTCCTCCTCAAGGCCGCGGGCGACACCGTTCCCCGGTCCTTGACCGCCATCCTGCGGCGCTGCGGGTCCCCCCTGCTCGACCGGCGGCCCACCGCGGCCGAAGTGGCCGCCCACTTCGAGGAGTTCGTCGATGTGTACGGCCGCAGCCCCGAGCTGATCGGCGGAGCAGGGGACCGCCTCGCCGTGGCCATCGGCCGCGACGGCGGGGGCGCCGATGTCGTCCTCGACTTCCGCGCCATGGGCCCGCACGGCGTCCTGCGGGGCGCGCCCGAGGACTGCTCCGCCGTCCTGGACAAGATCGTGCGCGGCCTTGCCGAACGGCACTCCCCGGCGTCGGTGCAGTTCCACATGCTCGACTCGACGGAGCGGTACCTGCGTTCCACGACGGCGACCGCGCTGCCCCACATCGTGACGGACGAAGACCCCCGCACCCTGGAACGGGCCCTGGGCGCCGAGCGCGACCGCCGCCGGACGCTGCTCACCGCCGCGCGCGCGGCGGGCCGCCCGCGCCCCGAACTGACCAGCCTGATCGTGGTCCTCACGCCGGAGGCCCTGCCGGGCGAGCTGGGCTGGCTCGAAGACCTGGGCATCCATCTCCTCCTCATGGAGGGCGCCACGAGAGGCCCGGTCGACTTCGACTTCCGCATCGACCTCACCGGCCGGAACCCCGTCCTCCACCACTCGGGCGCGCCCTCGTCCGGCGTTGCCTTCCGGCTCCCGCTCCCGCGCCGCGTCCCGTACGAAGCCTTCCTCGCCGACGAGCTCCACGCTGCCGTGGCCCACGGCCGCAAGGGACATCACCACGAGGCACTGAACTGGCTGGAGCGCCTTGGCGCCGATCAGCGCCTTAGCCCCGACCACCCCCAGATGCTCGCCACCCGCTACGAGATCGGCCACCTCCAGCTCACGCTGGAACTCCCGCAGGAAGCACTGATCTCCTTTGCGGAGTGCGCGGCACGACGCGAAGCCGTGCTCGGCGAGCAGCACGTCGACACCCTGACCGCGCGCCAGCAGTGCGCCTTCGTGCTCTGCCGCATGGGACGCCACGACGAGGGTCAGGAGGTCTACCGCACCGTGCTCGGCCACTGGGAGCACGTCCGGGGCGCCGCCCACCCCGACACCCTGCTCTGCCGCCACAACCTGGCCGTCGCCCTCATCGCCCTGGGGCGCTACGACGAGGCGGTGGGCGAGGCGCGCCTCGCCCGGAGGGGCCGCGCGTCCGCCCTCGGCGACCGGCATCCGAGCACCCTCGCGAGCGGCCACGAGCTGGCCATCGCGCTCGGCGGTGCGGGCCGCACCGCCGAGGCCCGCAGCGTCGCCCGCACCGTCCTGACGGAGCGCGAGCTCGTCCTGGGCCCCGACCACCCGGACACCGTCGAGACGCGGCGCGTCCTGACCGAGCTGGAGCTGTCGGAGGGCTGACCGGGCCGCCCCGGCTACCCTTCCCCCCGTGACCATCCAGGACTACGCCACGTACATCGCAGGCCTCCCCCGCGTCCTCGTCGGGGCCGCCGCGCTCCTTCGCGACGCGGCGGGCCGGGTACTGCTCGTCGAGCCCAACTACCGCGAGGGCTGGGCGCTGCCGGGCGGAACCGTCGAGTCGGACGACGGGGAGAGTCCGCGGCAGGGGGCGCGCAGGGAGACCCTTGAGGAAGTGGGGCTCGACGTCACGCTCGGCCCGCTGCTCGTGGTCGACTGGGTGCCGCCGGGTCCGGTACGTGAACGGCCGCCGCTGGTGGCCTACTTGTACGACGGCGGAGTGCTCGACGCCGACCGGCTGAAGTCGATCAGGCTGCAGGAGGAGGAGCTGCTCTCCTGGCGTCTGGTGGACTCCGCGGACCTCGCGGAGCACCTGCCCGGCTCGCTGGGGCGCCGGGTCGCCGTCGCGCTTGACGTGCTGGCGCGGGGCGGCGGGCCCGCGGAGCTGGAGGACGGACACCGGGTCGGCTGATCCGGCGCGCGGGCAGCGGGTAGCGGGTAGCGGGTAGCTCCGCGGCAGCTCAGAACAGGACGTCGTCACCGGCTTTCGCCGCCCCGCCCTCGAAGGCGAGCAGCCGCTGCTTGCGGTCGAGCCCGCCGCCGTACCCCGTCAGGCCGCCGCCCGCGCCGATGACGCGGTGACAGGGCACGATGACGCCGATCGGGTTCTTGCCGTTGGCGAGGCCGACCGCGCGTGAGGCGCCCGGCTTGCCGAGGATGCCGGCGAGTTCGCCGTACGTACGGGTCTCGCCGTAGGGGATCCGCTGGAGTTCGCGCCAGACCGTGCGCTGGAACGGGGTGCCGTCGAGCCGCAGCGGCACGTCGAACTCCGTCAGCTCCCCGGCGAAGTAGGCCGCCAACTGGCCGGTCACCTCGCCGAACGGGGCCGGATCGCGGTGGCCGAAGGTCTCCTCGGGCGGGCGGTGGCGCTGCTCGGTCATGTAGAGGCCGCTGAGCACGCCGTCGGTGGCGACGAGGGTGAGCGTCCCGTAGGGGCTGTCGATGCGGGTGTGCAGGCGTTCCATGAGCATGGTCCTCGATTGGTCCTCGATGCCCCTTACGCGGGCAGGTAGTTGATGGGGTGGTCGTCGGTGGCCCACAGGTACTGGACCGCGTACGCCCGCCAGGGCCGCCAGGCGGCGGCGCGCGCGGTGAGCGCGGCCGGGGTGTGCGGCAGGCCAAGCCCCTGCGCGGCGCGGCGGACGCCGAGGTCGGAGGGGAGGAACGCGTCGGGGTCGCCGAGCGCCCGCATGGCGATGACCTCGACCGTCCAGGGGCCGAACCCGGGGAGCTCGTTGAGCCGGGCGCGGGCCTCGTCCCAGTCGCTCTCCACGCCGAGGCGGAGGCCGCCGTCGGCGAGGCGGCTCACGAGCGTGGTCAGGGTGGCGCGGCGGCTGCGGGGCAGGGCGAGCGACTCGGGGTCGAGCGCGGCGAGCTGCGCGGGCGTGGGGAACAGGTGTGTGAGGCCGCCCTCGGGGTCCTCGACCGGCGTGCCGTGGGCGGTGACCAGGCGGGCGGCGTGGGTGCGGGCCGCAGCGGTGGAGACCTGCTGGCCCAGGACGGCGCGCACGGCGAACTCGGCCTCGTCGACGGTGCGTGGCACGCGCCGCCCCTGCGCCTTGTCGACGAGCGGCGCGAGCAGCGGGTCCGTCCTCAACTGGCCGTCGACGGCGGCCGGATCGGCGTCCAGGTCGAGCATGCGGCGGCAGCGGCTGATCGCGATGGTCAGGTCGCGCAGGTCGGTGAGGGCGAGTCGGCAGCCGATGTGGTCGGGGCGCGGGGTGAGGGCGACGATGCCGTGCCCGTAGGGGAGGCTCAGGGTCCTGCGGTACGCGCCGTCCCGCCACTCCTCGACGCCGGGCACCGCGGTGGCGACGAGGTGCCCGAAGAGGTTGTCGGGGTTGAGCGGGGCGCGGAACGGCAGACGCAGCGAGAGGACGCCGCCCGCGGCGCCGGGCGACGCGGTGCCGGACGGCACGGCTCCGGGCGGCGTGGCGCCGCGCCGCTTCGGGGCGCGGGCGCGCAGCTCCCCCGGGGCCAGCGCGAAGACCTCGCGCACCGTGTCGTTGAAGGTGCGGATCGAGGAGAACCCGGCGGCGAAGGCGATCTCCGCCATGGGCAGCGCGCTGGTCTCGATGAGCAGCCGCGCGGTCTGCGCGCGCTGGGCGCGGGCGAGCGCGAGCGGGCCCGCGCCGAGCTCGGCGAGCAGTTGCCGCTCGACCTGCCGGGTGCTGTAGCCGAGGCGGTCCGCGAGGCCGGGCACGCCCTCGCGGTCGACCACGCCGTCGTCGATGAGGCGCATGGCGCGGGCCACCAGGTCGGCGCGCTGGTTCCATTCGGGCGAGCCCGGGCTGCTGTCGGGCCTGCACCGCTTGCAGGCCCGGAAACCGGCCTGCTGGCAGGCGGCGGCGCTCGGGTAGAACGTCATGTTCTCGGCCTTGGGCGGCACGACCGGGCAGCTGGGGCGGCAGTAGATCCGGGTGGTGACGACGGCCGTGAAGAACCAGCCGTCGAAGCGGGCGTCCTTCGACTGTACGGCGCGTACACAGCGCTCTGTGTCGGTGTGCATGCCTCCAAGGATCGCGTTCGGCGACCCGCATGGCTGGCGAGAATCCGACATCGACATCGACGTCGCGCCGCCCGGCCTCTCCCCGGCCTCCGGCAGGCCTACTCCCCGCCGGTCAGCGCGGCGGCGAACGCGTCGTACGCCTCCTGGCCGAACAGGACGAAGCGCACCTCGTCGAAGTCGGCGGGATCCGCGGCCTCCCGGACCGTACGGACGGCGATGCGGGCCGCGTCGTCGAGCGGCCAGCGGTAGACGCCGGTGGAGATAGCGGGGAACGCGACCGTGCGCGCGCCCAGCTCGGCGGCGACGCGCAGCGACTCGCGGTGGCAGGAGGCGAGGAGCTCGGAGCGGTCCTCGGCGGCGGACCAGACAGGGCCGACGGTGTGGATCACGTGCCCGGCGGCCAGGCGCCCCGCGGTCGTGGCGACGGCGCGGCCGGTGGGCAGTCCCTTGCCATAGTTCGCGGCGCGCAGCCTGCGGCAGTCGGCGAGGATGTCGGGGCCGCCGCGCCGGTGGATGGCGCCGTCGACTCCCCCGCCGCCAAGCAGCGAGGAGTTGGCGGCGTTGACGACGGCGTCGGCGTGCTGCTGTGTGAGGTCGCCCTGGACCAGGGTGATGCGGACGGTCACGGCTGCCTCCTGAGCGTCTTCCAGACGGCCTTCGCGGCGTTGTGCCCGGACATGCCGTGCACGCCCGGGCCCGGGGGCGTCGCGGACGAGCAGAGGAAGACCGCGGGGTGCCGGGTGGTGTACGGGGAGAGGGAGATCTTGGGCCGAAGCAGCAGCTGCAGGCCGCTCGCGGCGCCGCAGGCGATGTCACCGCCCACGTAGTTCGCGTTGTGGGCGGCGAGCTCCGGCGGGCCTGCCGTGGCGCGCGCGAGGACGCGGTCGCGGAAGCCGGGGGCGAAGCGCTCCAGCTGCCGTTCGATCGCGTCGGTGAGGTCACCCTCCCAGCCGTTCGGGACGTGGCCGTACGCCCAGAAGACGTGCTTGCCTGCCGGGGCGCGGGACGGGTCGACGACGCTGGGCTGGACCGTGATCAGGAACGGCGCGTCCGGCGCCCGGCCCTCCCTGGACGCGGCGTGCAGCGCGGCGCCGATCTCCTCGCTGTCCGCGCCGACCTGCACGGTCCCGGCGCTCCGCGCCTCCTCGGCGGTCCAGGGGACGGGCCCGTCCAGGGCGTAGTCGATCTTGAAGGCGCCGGCGCCGTACCGGAATCCGGCATAGGCGCGCCCGAGGCCCGCGATCCTGGCGAGCGCGGTCGGCGAGGTGTCGAAGACGTAGGCGCGGGCGGGCGGCAGGTCGTCGAGGCGCTTGACCTCGTAGTCCGTGTGGACGGAGCCGCCGAGGTCCTTCAGATACGCGGTGAGCGCGTCGGAGATGGACTGCGAGCCGCCCCGCGCGACGGGCCAGCCGCGGGCGTGCGCGGCCAGCGCGAAGACCAGGCCGACACCACCGGTGACGATGCCGTCGAGCGGCGCGATGACGTGGGCGACGAGCCCCGAGAACAGGGCACGGGCCCGCTCGTCACGGAAGCGGCGCATCAGCCATGTCGAAGGCGGCAGCCCCACGAGCCCGAACCGGGCGAGCGTCACGGGGTCCCGCGGCAGGGAGCTCAGCGGCAGCGCCATGAAGTCCCGCAGCAGGGAGTCCCACTTGGGCAGGAAGGGCTCGACCAGCCTTCGGTACGCCCCCGCGTCGCGCGGCCCGAACGAGGCGGCGGTCTCGGCGACGGAGCGGGACAGCACGGCGGCGGTGCCGTCCGGAAAGGGGTGGGCCATGGGCAGCGGGGGCTGTAGCCACTCAAGGCCGTACCGGTCCAGGGGCATGGCACGGAACGCCGGGGAGTTGATGCCCAGCGGGTGGGCGGCCGAGCAGGGGTCGTGCCGGAACCCGGGCAGCGTCAGCTCCTGGGTGCGCGCACCGCCCCCCACCGTGTCCTTGGCCTCGAAGACGGCCACGGAGAAGCCCCGGCGGGCCAGCTCCACGGCAGCGGTAAGACCGTTCGGTCCCGCCCCCACGATGACGGCATCAAGCATCGACGGCACCTTCGGACTCCTTTGTCAGCCGATGGCCACTGCCGCCAGGATAGGCGGGGGCTCCGGCGCCGTTCCCCGGGCCCCGGTCCTCTCAGGCACCGCTCGCGAGCAGGTCCGCGACGCGCCGGGCCGTGGCCGCGTCGCGGGCCGCGGTGAACGGCAGCGTGTTGCCCCCGCCGATGCGGAACGGCTCCCCCGTCAGCGTCAGGTCGGCGCCGCCGGCCTCCGCGACGAGCAGCAGGCCCGCGGCGTGGTCCCAGGCCAGCTCCCAGGTGAAGGCGATGGCGTCCAGCTCTCCCCGGGCGATCGCGAGGTACTCCAGACCGGCCGAACCGCACGGCCGGGGGCGGACACCTTCCACCGCGAGCCCCACAAGGGCCCGCTTCTGGTCCTCCGTGGTGAAGTCCGGATGCGAGGTGGCCACCTCCAGATCCGCGCCCGCCTGGGGCGATCCGGCGGTCAGCCGCTCGCCGTTCAGCCAGGCGCCCTTGCCGCGGACCGCCACGGCGAACTCCTCCAGTGCCGGTGCGTACGTCCAGGAGGCCCGCACCTCGCCGCCCACCGCGAGGGCGACGAGCATGCAGAAGCCCGGGTCGCCGTTGACGAACTGCCTCGTCCCGTCGACCGGGTCCACTATCCAGACGGGCGCGTCGCCGTGTATCGCCTCGTAGATCGCCGGGTCGGCGTGCACCGCCTCCTCGCCCACGACGACCGAGCCCGGCAGGAGGGCGGCGAGGTCGGCGGTCAGCTGCTCCTCCGCGCGGCGGTCGGCGACGGTCACCATGTCGTGCGGGCCGCTCTTCTCCACGACGTCGCCCTCGGCGAGCTGCCGGAAACGGGGGGTCACCTCCGCCGCGGCGGCCTTGCGGATGGCCTCCTCCACGTCGCGTACACCGTGCGTCAGAAAGTCTTCGATCATGCGTCCATGAGAGCACGTCGCACTGACATCCCGTACGGTCCCGGTGAACGGCGCCTGAACCCCCCGTGAACTCCCGGTTCGCCCCTGGCCCACCCCTGCCCCCACCCTCCTACCGCCCCACCGCATACCCCTGCGCCCCGCGAGGATTCGCCGCCGCCGACAGCACCCCGGTGCGCGGATCGCGCGCCACCGCGCACAGCCGGCCCTCCGACCACGCGCCGCCCACCGTCACCTCGTGTCCCCTCCGCCGCAGCTCGTCCACCACCTCGGGGGCCGTACGGGACTCCACCGTGAGGCTGCCGGGGCGCATGTCCCGGGGATGGAAGGAGCCGGGGAACGCCTCCGTGTGCCAGTTCGGGGCGTCGATCGCGCCCTGCAGGTCGAGGCCGCCCCGGACGGGGTCCCGCAGCGCCACGCCCAGGAAGAAGTGCACCTGCCACTGGTCCTGCTGGTCGCCTCCCGGCGTGCCGAAGGCCAGGACCGGTATGCCGTCCCGCAGCGCCAGCGACGGCGTCAGGGTCGTCCGCGGGCGACGGCCCGGCATCAGCGAGTTCGGCAGGCCCTCCTCAAGCCAGGCCATCTGGAGCCGCGTGCCCAGCGGGAAACCCAGCTCGGGCACGACGGGATTGGACTGCAGCCACCCTCCGCTCGGTGTGGCGGAGAGCATGTTCCCCCACCGGTCGACCACGTCGAGGTGGCACGTGTCGCCGCGCGTCCCCCCGTCCGCGACCACGGTCGGTTCCCCGGCCCCCGCCGCGGCACCGGCCCCCCTGTCCAGGCCCGCGGTCTCCCCCGCGGCCACCGCGAGGGCGTGCGCGGAGAGCCTCGGCTCCCGCCCGCCGGGCGCCCCCGGCCGCAACCGGTACGAGGCCTTGTCCTCGACGAGCCGCCGTCGCCGCGTGTTGTACTCGGCCGACAACAGCTCCCGCACCGGCACGCTCCCCGCACCGTCCTCCCCCGCGTCCCCGTACCAGGCCTCCCGGTCCGCCATGGCCAGCTTGCAGCCCTCGACGAGGAGATGGACGTACTCGGCGGACCCGTACTCGGGGAGCTCCGCGACGGACTGCGGCAGGAGGGCGAACTGCTGCAGGAACGCGGGGCCCTGGCTCCAGGCGCCCGCCTTGCACAGGGTCCAGCCGTTCCAGTCGTACGTGACGGGGTCCTCGTAGGACGCCGACCAGCCGCGCAGGTCCTGCGCGGCGAGGGTCCCCGTGTGCCGTTCGCCGCTCGTGTCCATGGTGGGCCGCCCGGCCTGCCGTACGAGCGCGTCGGCGATGAACCCGGAGCGCCAGACCTCGCGCGCGGCCTCGATCCGAGCGACCCGCAGTCCTTCCTCCGTGCCGCCCGCGCCCCCGGCCGCCGCGGCCTCCGCCTCCGTGATCAGGCGCCGCCAGGTCGCGGCGAGCGCGGGGTTGCGGAACAGTTCCCCGGGGCGCGGGGACCGGCCGCCGGGCAGGTAGACGTCGGCGGACGAGGGCCACTCGCTCTCGAAGAGTTCCCGTACCGTCTCCACCGTTTCGCAGACCCGCTCGACGGGGGCGTGCCCGTCCTCCGCGTACCCGATGGCGTACTTGAGGACGTCGGCGAGCGACTTCGTGCCGTGGTCCCGCAGGAGCAGCATCCACGCGTCGAAGGCTCCGGGCACGGCGGCGGCGAGCGGGCCGGTGCCGGGCACCAGTTCCAGGCCGAGGGAGCGGTAGTGGGCGACGGTGGCCCCGGCGGGCGCGCCCCCTTGCCCGCAGAGCACGCGCACGTCGCCTCCGGCGGGCGCGAGGATGACCGGGACCTCGCCAGCGGGCCCGTTCAGGTGCGGTTCGACCACGTGCAGGACGAACCCGGCGGCGACCGCGGCGTCGAAGGCGTTGCCCCCGTCCTCCAGTACGGCCATCGCGGACTGGGAGGCGAGCCAGTGGGTGGACGACACCATGCCGAAGGTGCCCTGGAGGGTGGGACGCGTCGTGAACATGATCGGCAGGCTAGCCCTCGGCACCCCCGCGGGTCACCGTCGTCTCAGCCCGCGACGAGCGACTCGATCCTGTCCGCGCCGGTCCGCAGCCCGGTCAGCCGCTCGACCCCCGGCGCGTAGGCCCCCGTCCCCGTCGTCCAGCCGGGCCCGGCGATCAGCACGGTCGGGTGGCCCCGGGCCCCTCGTACGCCCCACTCCTTCTCCGTGACGAGGTGCACAAGGGCGCGGTCGGCGGTGCCCCGCGAGTGCGCCCAGAGGATGACGGCGGAGGGGCCGATGCGCCGCACCGCCTCGTACAACGCCTCCGCGGGGAGCGCGGCGCCGAACATCCTTGTGGGCAGGCCCCGTTCGGCGAGGACCGCGGTGAGGGCTTCCAGTGGGAGGGTGTGCTGTTCGCCGGGGACGCAGGTGAGCAGGACCGGGGCGACGGGCGCCGTGGCGGGCGGCGGGACGTGGTCCGTGCCGGGGCCCGGGATCTGCCGCAGGGCGCAGGAGACGTGCCAGGAGAGCAGGTGCTCGACCTCCACGTACCGCTCCCCGCAGGACGCCCATTTGCGGCCGATGGCGTGCAGGGCGGGGGCCATGACCTCTTCCCACCCCGTCGTGAAGCCGTACGCGGTGAGCGCGGTCCGCAGCTGGGACTCGACGGCGGGGGCGTCCAGCCGTACCGCCGCCTTCGCCAGGCCGCGGCACTCCTGCCGGACGGTGCCGAGGGAGAGGGCGCGCGGGTCACCGCCGTGCCGGGTCCGCGAAGTGCCGGGTCCTGCGGGCCCGGCCTCCCGCGCCTCCGGCACCTCCCGCAGGGCCAGTCGCGCGGCCTCGGCGGGCGGCACGCCGAGCGCGGTCAGTCGGCACATCTCCTCCACCCGCCCCACGTCCTCGGGGGTCCAGCGGCGGTGCCTTCCCTGGTCGCGGTGGGCGGGCCCGATGCCGTACCGCCGCTCCCACGAGCGCAGCGTGGTGGGCGCGACACCCAGTCTGCGGGCGACGGATCCCGTGGTCAGAGCGGCGACGGCGCCACTGTCCCGGGAGGGCTCCGACTGCCGTGTGACGACCATCCCGCGACGATACGACGCACAAGCGCTGCAGGTTGCCCCTTCCACGGACTGTCACCACTCTGAGGGCGACTCCGGCCCCTGTACCGACATGTGGAGGCAGATCCATGGAATTAGCGGGTTCCCGAGTCCTGGTGGTGGGGGCCACCGGCGTCCTCGGCGGTCTCACCGCCTGCGCCTTGGCGGAGCGCGGTGCGCAGGTGGCCCTCGCGGGCCGCAACCCGGTACGTCTTGCCGCGCTCGCGCGGGACCTCGGCGCCCCGCCCGCCCGGAGCTTCGAGGCGTGCGACCTGGACCAGTGCACCTCGCTCGCGACGTGGGCGGCGCGCATGCTGTCGGGGCTCGACGGGGTCCTTGTGACGGTCGGGGCCATGGGCTTCGGCGCCGTCGAGGACGTGTCGAACGCGGCGGCCGAGCACCTGCTCACGGTGAACGCGCTGTGCCCCATGGCCGTGCTGCGGGGCGCGGCCCCGGTGGTGGCGGACAAGGGGTTCTTGCTCGCCGTCACCGGAACGCCGCCGGAGCAGTCGCACATCGAGGGCACCGCGGACTACACCGCCTCCAAGGCGGCGTTGAGCGGCTGGCTCGGCGTGCTCTCCGAGGAGCTCGCGCCCCGCTCCGTCTCGGTCCTCGACTTCCGGGTGCCGCATCTGGACACGGGCTGCGCCGACCGGCCGCTGATCGGCCGCCCGCCCGCGCTCCCGCCCGGGGCCGACGCGCTGAAGACGGCGCTGTCCCTGGTGGAGGGAATCGCCTCGGCCTGACCATCCGCCCCCCGAGCCGTCACTCGATCCCCCGGGCCTCCTTGAAACGGCTTAGCCCGTCGGCCAGTTGGACGATCGGCTCGGGGTAGTCGTAGCTCGCCCGCTCCGACGTCTTCAGCTTCCACGGCTCGTGGACGGCCGCCCCTTTCAGTTCGCCGAGCTCGGGCACCCAGCGGCGTACGTAGGCGCCGTCCGGGTCGTAGCGCTTGGCCTGCAGTACGGGATTGAGCACCCGGTTGGGGCGGCTGTCCGTGCCGGTTCCGGCCACCCACTGCCAGTTGAGCTGGTTGTTGGCGATGTCGCCGTCGACGAGGAGGCGCCGGAAGTGCCGGGCGCCCACGCGCCAGTCGACGTAGAGCGTCTTGGCCAGGAAGCTCGCGGTCAGCAGCCTGCCGCGGTTGTGCATCCATCCCTCGTGAAGGAGTTGACGCATGGCGGCGTCGACGATCGGGTATCCCGTCCGGCCTTCCTCCCAGGCGCCGATGTCCTTCCGCGCCGTCTTCCGCGTGCGCCAGCGGTCGCCGCGCGTGCGGTAGTCGGCGTCGGCGGCGGCCGGTCTGGCGGCGAGCACCTGGTGGTGGAAGTCGCGCCAGCACAGTTGCCGTACGAAGTCCTCGGCGCCCTGGGACGTGCGCCTGCCCGCGTCGCGGACGAGTTCGGCGCAGGACAGGGTGCCGAAGTGCAGGTGCGGCGAGAGCTTGGAGGTGGCGTCGCCCGCCAGGTCGTCGTGGGTCGTGTCGTACCGGTCGATGCCCGCGCGCAGCCAGGCCTTCCACTGCGCGCGGCCGACGCTCTCGCCGCCTTCGGCGAGCCCCGGTGAGAGCCCCTTCACGCCGGACCGGGACGGCAGGGGGTGGGAGCGGACGCGGTCCGGCACGCGCACGGTGCGCGGGGCGGCGAGGACGGCTCGCACGCCCTGTGCGGTCCAGCGGCGGTGGAAGGGGGTGAAGACGGCGAAGTGGTCGCGGTTCGCGGGGGTCACGGCGCCGGGCGGGAGCGCCGTGACGACGGCGTCGTGGACGTGCAGACTCCGTCCGTCCGCTGCCAGCGCCTCGCGCAGCTTTCGTTCGCGGCCGTGCGCGTACCGGCTGACTCCCGCGGCCATGTGCACCTCGTCGGCGTCCGTCGCCTCGACGACGGCCCGTACCTCGTCCACGAGGTCACCGGCGCGCACCACGAGCCTGCCGCCGCGGTCCCGCAGTTGCCGGTCGAGGTCGGCCAGGCAGTCGGCGAGGAACGCCTCGCGGTTGGGGCCCGTACCGCCGATGTCGTCGATCGTCCGGTCCAGGACGAAGAGCGGCACGACGGCGTCCGCGCCCTTGACGGCGGCGCGCAGCGGCGGGTGGTCGTGCACCCGCAGGTCGGAGGTGAACAGGACGACCGAGATGTGCATGGTGCGGGCTCCAGAGAACGAGTGCCGTGGGGTCGTGGCGCGGCGGCGGCGCCGGGTTCTGCGCCCCACTCTCCTTCGGAGCGGCTCCGGGGGTGCGCCGTGCGGTGCGTGTTCCCCCATTCGGCGCGCACATGGGGATATGTCGGGGCTCGGCTAGCGTGGGGGGACATTCGGAACATCGAGCCGAGGGCGGCTGCGCCCCGCGGGCATGGAGGAAGCACGTGCACGGTGAGTACAAGGTCCCCGGCGGCAAGCTCGTCGTGGTGGATCTCGACGTCGAGGGCGGCGCGCTGCGGAACACGCGGGTGGCCGGTGACTTCTTCCTCGAACCCGACGAGGCGCTCGACGCGATCAACGGCGCGCTGGACGGCGCCCCTTCCGACACGGACGCCGCGGGTCTCGCCGCCCGGATCGAGGCCGCGCTCCCTGAACTCACGGTCATGTACGGCCTGACGTCGGAGGGCATCGGTGTCGCCGTCCGCCGCGCCCTCGCCCACGCGACGGACTGGACCGACTACGACTGGCAGCTCGTGCACGAGGGACCGCAGCCGCCCGCGCTGCACATGGCCCTCGACGAGGTGCTGACCCAGGAGGTGGCGGCGGGCCGGCGCCCGCCGACGCTGCGCGTGTGGGAGTGGGCCTCGCCCTCGGTGATCATCGGCAGCTTCCAGTCGCTTGCCAACGAGGTCGACGCACAGGGCGCGGCCCGGCACGGCATCGAGGTGGTGCGCCGGATCTCCGGCGGCGGGGCGATGTTCGTGGAGCCGGGCAACACCATCACGTACTCCCTTTCGGTCCCGGACGCCCTCGTCCAGGGGCTCTCCTTCCAGGACAGCTACGCGTATCTGGACGACTGGGTGCTCGGTGCTCTCGCCGACATGGGGATCAAGGCGTGGTACCAGCCGCTGAACGACATCGCGACGGAGGCGGGGAAGATCGCGGGCGCCGCGCAGAAGCGCTCGGTGGGGTCCGGCGGGGGCTCGGGCGCGGTGCTGCACCACGTGACGATGTCGTACGACATCGACGCGGACAAGATGCTCGAAGTGCTGCGCATCGGCAAGGAGAAGCTGTCGGACAAGGGCACGCGGAGCGCCAAGAAGCGGGTCGATCCGCTGCGCCGTCAGACCGGGCTGCCCCGCGAGGCGGTCATCGAGCGCATGGTCGACTCCTTCCGCGGCCGCTACGGTCTCGCGGCGGGGCAGGTCACCGATGAGGAGATGGCGCGCGCCGAGGAACTCGTGCGCACCAAGTTCGCGACGGCCGAGTGGACGGCCCGCGTGCCGTAGCCGAAGTACACGCCGACGTCAGGGGGTTCGGGGCCGGGGCCGCCGCGGTCCGTCGTCGTCCGACGGACTCCGCTGCCACGCCGTCGTGCCGAGCATGCCCGTCTCGCCGATGTCGAGGCCGCCCTCCGGCTCGATGGTGCTGCGCGGGGCGCCCTTGGCGGGACCGATCTCCACGTAGACGCCGCTGCCCCGCCGGGTGGCCGCGTCGACGGCCGAGTACCGCCAGACCAGCGAGGTGTACGCGGACTCCCCCGGCTTCAGCGCGATGCGGCGCGGGCCCGGGTCGTCCATGGTGGTGACCGGTTCCGTCCCCTTGAGCACGGTGACGTCGAAGAGTTGGCGGTCCAGGCCGCGGACGCGGATGTCGGGGTAGCCCTCGACCTCGCGCACGCCGTCGCCGCAGTTGGTCAGGGTCACCGACATCGCGCGCAGCCCCATGGCGGCCGTCACCATGCCGGGAGACGTCGTGAGGCCCGACTCCGGGCAGCGCGGGGCGCTGGGGGACGGCGGCGTGACGGGGGACGGCGGCGTGACGGGGCGCTCCGTACGGATGTCGGGCGGCGTCGCCCCGGGGGTCGGCGTGCGGCGCTCCGGGTTCGCCTCGCGGTCCAGCTCCTCGGAGAGCCCGCAGCCGGTCAGGAGCACCGCGGCCAAGGACAGGGCCGCGGTGCGTCTGAGAGGTCTCGGTGCGACGGTCACGCGGAGATCATGCCATGGCCATGGCTGACCCCCGGCGCCCTGAGGAGTGTCAGGAGAGCTCCGGAATCACCGAGGAGCCGTACGCGTCGATGACGTCTTCCCGTGCGTCGTGCATCGCGTACACCGCGAACTGGTCGACGCCCAACTCCCTTAGCTCCTTGAGGCGTTCGAGGTGGGACTCGACGGGCCCGAGAAGACAGAACCGGTCGACGATCTCGTCGGGCACGAAGGCGGTGTCGGGGTTCCCGGTGCGGCCGTGGTGGCTGTAGTCGTATCCCTCGCGGGCCTTGATGTACGCGGTGAGGGCCTCGGGCACCATCGCGGAGTGTTCGCCGTACCTGGCGACCAGGTCGGCGACGTGGTTGCCGACCATGCCGCCGAACCAGCGGCACTGCTCGCGGGCGTGCGCGAGGTCGTCGCCGACGTAGGCGGGCGCTGCCACGCAGATCTTCACGTCCGCCGGATCGCGCCCGGCGTCGGCGGCCGCGTCCCGTACGGCCCTGATCATCCACTCCGTCAGAAACGGGTCGGCGAGCTGCAGGATGAAGCCGTCGGCCTTCTGCCCGGCGAGCGCGAGCGCCTTCGGCCCGTACGCCGCCATCCACACGGGCAGCTTCCCGTCCCGCACCCACGGCAGCCGCAGGCGCTGCCCGCCGACGTCCGCCTCACGGCCCTCGGCGAGGTCCCGGATGACGTCGATCGCCTCGCCGAGCCGGGCGAGGGTGTTGGGCTTGCGCCCGGCGACGCGCATCGCGGAGTCGCCGCGCCCGATGCCGCACACGGTGCGGTTGCCGTACATGTCGTTGAGCGTGGCGAAGGTGGAGGCGGTGACCTCCCAGGTCCTGGTGCCCGGGTTGGTGACCATGGGGCCGACGGTCAGGCGCGTCGTGTGCTCCAGGATGCGGCTGTAGATGACGAACGGCTCCTGCCACAGGACGGACGAGTCGAAGGTCCAGCCGTAGCGGAAGCCGCCCCGCTCCGCGCGTCGCATGAGGCCGACGACCTCCGACGCCGGCGGGTCGGTCTGCAGTACGAGTCCGAAATCCATTGCCCCGGCTCCTCACGCAGGTCACACAGGTCGAATGACGTCCCGGAAGCCCTCCGAGGAAGCCGCCCGAGGAGGGACAATCCTCGGCTTGTTGCCGGAGCTTGGCAAGAGGGACACGACGGGCGTCAGAGCGCCAGGGCCAGGCCGTCCGTGACGTCGTCGAGGTCCGCGTGGCTGATGGACCGGATCCGGCCCCCGTCCAGGGTGAGGATCCGGTCGGCGGCGGCGAGGCCCGCCCGCTCGTGCGTGACCAGGAGCGTGGTGCGGCCGCGGGTGGCGTCGAGGATGTCGGCGAGGACCGCGGCGGCGGTGTCCGGGTCGAGGCCCTCGGTGGGCTCGTCGAGGACGAGGACCGGCGGGTCGGCGAGCAACGCGCGGGCAAGCAGCAGGCGTTGGCGCTGGCCGCCCGACATCGTGGCGCCGTCCCCGCCGAGCACGGTGTCCCAGCCGTCCGGCAGCGACTCGATCCAGTCCAGGATCCGGGCCCGGCGGGCCGCGTCGCGCAGCTCCGCTTCGGTGGCGTCGGGGCGGGCCAGGATCAGGTTGGCGCGGATGGCGGCGTGGAAGAGGTGCGCGTCCTGGGTCATGCCGGTGATCGCGCGGCGGGCGTCGGCGCCCGCGCAGTGCTTCAGTTCGCGCCCGCCGACGCGGATGCTGCCCGCCTCGTACGGGACGAACCGCATGAGCGCCGCGATCAGCGTCGATTTACCGGACCCGCTGGCCCCGAGGAGCACCACCCGCTGACCGGCCGGCAGCCGCAGGCTCGCCCCGTCCAGGGCCGGGGGGCCGTCCTGGAGGTGGCGGACCCGCAGGTCGGTGATGGTCACGTCGAGGGGCTCGTCGGTGGGCAGCGGGTCCGGGGACTGTGGGTCGGCGACGGGCGCCGGGGTGTCGAACAGGTCGGCGAGGCGCTGCGCCGACGCGCGTACCTCGGCGAAGCGCCGGGCCGCCGCGGGCAGCGGCGCGAGGGCCTCGAAGGAGACGAGGGCGAGGACCGCGAGGACGGTGAGCTGCACGGCGGGCAGGTCGCCCGCCGCGTGGGCGCGCAGCGCGAGCCAGGTGACACCGATCGTCGCCGCGCCCTGCAGCACGAGCACTACGGCCTGGGCGAGCGAGGTCGTCAGGGCCTTCTGGCGCTCCAGGCGGGCGATGCGGGCCGCGACCTCGCGCGCCCGGTCGTGGGTGCGGCCCCGGGCGCCGTACGCGGCGAGGTCCGCGGCGCCCTGGGTCAGGTCGACGGTGACGGCGGCGAGTTCGGCGCGCGCCGCCTTCTCCGCGCGGCCCGCGCGCCGGGACAGTACGAGGACGAGGGCGGGCACGAGGAGTCCCGCCACGATCAGCAGGGCGCCGAGCAGCAGGCCGCCCTCCGGCAGGAGCAGCAGCACTGTGCCGGTGGCGGTCGCGGCGACCACGAAGGCGGCCGTGGCCGGGATCAGCACGCGAAGGAGCAGGTCCTGGGCGGCGTCGACGTCGTCGACGAGCCGGGTCAGCAGGTCGCCGCTGCGGAAGGCGGGGGTGCCTGCCGGGGCGAGCGGCACCAGCGCCTCGAACACCCGGGCGCGGAAGCCCGCGACGGCCCGCAGCACGCCGTCGTGGCCGAGGAGCCGGTCGATGTAGCGCAGGGCGCCGCGTCCGAGGGCCAGGGCGCGTACGGCGACGATCGCGACGCTCACGGCGGCCAGGGGCGGCTGTTCGGCGGCGCGGGTGATCAGCCAGGCGGCGGTGGCCATCAGCGCGGCGGCGGCGAGCTCGCTGCCGGCCGCGGCGAGCGCGGCGGGCAGCAGCCTGCGCCAGTACGGCAGGAGGTGGTGCAGGAGGCGGGCGGTGGGGCGGGGCCCGCGGGCGCGTCCGGGGGCGGCGGCCTCGGTGTGCGGGGTCATGAGGCCACCAGGCTTTCCGTGGGTGCCGGTTCGGGGTGGGCGGGCAGGGGCGGCGGGGCGATGGCGCCCGCCCGTACCGTGATGATCCGGTCGGCGTGCGGCAGCAGGCTCGTACGGTGTGCCACCACGATCGAGGTGCGGCCGCGCATGAGGGCGACGGTGGCGCGGGTGACGGCCGCCTCGCTCTCGGGGTCGAGGTGGGCGGTCGGTTCGTCCAGGAGCAGGACGGGGGCGTCCTTGAGGAAGGCGCGGGCCAGGGCGATCCGTTGGCGCTGGCCCGCGGAGATTCCGGCGCCGTGCTCGCCGAGCAGGGTGTCGTACGCCTGGGGCAGCTCTTCGACGAAGAGGTCGGCCGAGGCGTTGCGGGCCGCATCGCGTACCTCCGCGTCGCTCGCGTCGGGGCGGCCGAGGCGGATGTTGTCGGCGACGGAGGCGGCGATCAGGTGCGGGCGCTGCGGCACCCAGGCGACCTGGGCGCACCAGTCGTCGGGGTCGAGGGCGGCGAGGTCGGTGCCGTCTGCCGTGACGCGGCCCGAGGTGGGGGTGACGAAGCCGAGGAGCAGCGAGAGCAGCGTGGACTTGCCCGCGCCGCTGGGGCCGATCAGGGCGATGTGCTCGCCGGGGGCGATGCTCAGGGAGATGTGGCGCAGGGCGGGCGCGGCCCGGTCGGGGTACTGGACGGTGACGTCGTCGAGGCGAAGGAGCGCGGTGCGGGCGTCGGGGGCGGGGACGGGTTCGGCGGGCGCCGGGGACGCCTCTTCCTCGTCGAGGGTGGTGAAGACGCGCTCGGCCACCGCGATGCCCTCGGCGCTGTCGTGGAAGGCCCCGCCCATGGCGCGCAGCGGGAGATACGCCTCGGGGGCGAGGAACAGGACGATCAGGGCGGTGTGCAGGTCCACTTCGCCGTGCAGCAGCCGCAGTCCGACCGGGACGGCGACGAGCGCTACGGAGAGGGTGGCGACGGTCTCGAGGACCAGGGAGGAGAGGAACGCCACGCGCAGGGTGCGCATGGTGGCCCGCCGGTGGGCGTCGGCCATCTCGCGCACCACCTTGGTCTGGTGGCGCTCGCGGCCGAACGCGCGCAGGGTGGGCAGTCCGGCGACCACGTCCAGGAAGTGGCCGCCGAGGCGGGAGAGCAACCGCCATTGGCGGGCGGTGCGTTGGGCGGTGTGCAGGCCGACGAGCGCGCCGAACACGGGGATCAGCGGCAGGGTGATGACGATGATGAGCGCGGAGGTCCAGTCGGTCCACCACACGGCGGCGACCACCGCGAGGGGAACGACGGCGGTGGCCGCCATCGTGGGCAGATAGCCGACGACGTAGGGGTCGAGGGCGTCGAGGCCGCGGGTGAGCAGGGTGGCCGTCTCACCGTGGCGGCGGGAGGCGAGCCGCAGCGGGTCGGTGTGCCGCAGCCGTCCGGTGATCCGGTCCCGCAGGGTGCGCTTGGCGTCGGCCGCGGCGCGCTGTGCGAGCACGCCGCGGAGCCAGGTCAGCAGGGCGCGCAGCGCCATGACGACGGCCAGCGCGGCCAGCGGACCGAGGCGGACCGAGCGGTCGGCGAAGCCGTCCGCGAGGACGGTCGCCAAGAGGACCGCCTGGGTGACGATGAGCCCGGCGCCCGCCAGGGCCAGGACCGAGGAGTACGTCATGTGGCGCCGCAGCACTGGGATTTCCCGCATCAAACGGCGTTCGACGGGCTTCATCGTGGGGTACCTCTCGTCGCTTTCCGGGGGTCAGAAGTAGCTGGGGTGACGTTGGCCCGTCCGCCCCCGGAAGGCCCACCAGCTCCAGAACTGGTAGGCGAGGATCGTCGGGATCACCAGGACCCCGAAGCCGCTGAGGATCTTCAAGGTGGCGTCGTCGGTGATGGCGTGGTCGATGTCAAGACCGGCACCGGCGCCGGTGATCAGGAGGTACGGGTAGTGCCCGGCCCCCAGGAGCAGTACCGGCAGCGCGGTCGCGCAGCAGGTGGCGACGAACGCCAGGACGTTGCGCCCGCGGGTGAGATACCACCACCCGGCGCCGAGCGCCGCGACGAACAGGGCCGTGATGACGGCCGAGGTGGCGCGGTTCGTCATCGAGGCGCCCTCGCCGAAGAGGGTGAGGAGCAACGCGAGGGCGCCCACGGCGGCGGCGCCGCCGATCAGCTTGGCGCCCATTTCCCGGGCCTTGGCCGCGATGCGGGGCTCCGAGCGCAGGGCGACGAAGGTCGCGCCGTGCGCGGCGAAGAGCAGCACGGTGACGGCGCCGCAGACCAGCACGAACGGCGTGAACACCTCGCCGAACCCGATGTGGAAGCTGCCGTCGGCGCGGCGGGGCACGCCGTGGAGCAGCAGCCCCACCACGAGACCCCAGCAGATGGCGGGGACGGTGCCGCCGACCACGATCAGGACGTCCCACATCCGGCGGCCACGCGGACTGTGGGAGCGGCGGCGCAGCTGGACCGCGGCGTTGCCGAGGACCAGGCCGGCGAGGATCGCCACGATCAGCGGGTACAGGCCGGACAGGAGGGTGCCTTCCAGGTGCGGGAAGGCACCGAAGAGGACGCCCGCGAAGGCGACCAGCCAGACCTCGTTGCCCAGGAAGAACGGCGCTATGGCGTCGAGGGCGGCATTCCCGCTGGTGCGCTTCTCCTCCTCACCGTCCCGGCCGAGGAAGGGGTGCAGCATCTGTGCGCCGTAGTCGTAGCCGCCGAGTACGAAGTACCCGGCGAGCAGCAGGCCCAGAAGGGCCAGCCAGACGGTCTCGAGACTCATCTCGCTCAACTTTCCGTTACAGCAGGGGAGGACATGTCGGGGAGGGGTGCCGGGTGGACCCGGCTCAGAAGACGGGCACCGGCTGCTTCTCGTCGGCGCTGCCTTCCGGCCCGTCGGGCACGTCGTCCGGGAGCGGCTCGGTGAGGCCGAGCTGGGTGGCGTCGGGGCCGCGCAGAGCGAAGCGGGTGATCAGGGTCCAGTTCGTCACGGCCAGCGCGAGGAAGATCGCGATGAACAGCGTGCAGGACAGGATCAGCGAGGTCTTCCCGACGTTGGAGAGGGCGTCCTCGACCGTCAACTCGCCGTAGACGAGCCAGGGTTGGCGTCCCACCTCACGGACGATCCAGCCGCCGACGGAGGCGATGAAGGGGAACGGGATCATCCACACCAGGATCCACGAGGCCCACCGCCAGCGCATCAGCCGGTCTTTCCACAGCAGGACCAGAGCGATGAGGGTGATGGTGGACACGGTGTTGCCGATGAGCGACATGGCGTCCATCGAGATGCGCATCGTGTCCTGCCAGGGCACGTAGTCGCCGGGACCGTGCTCCTTGACGAGCTGGGCCTGCAGTTCGGCGACGCCGCTGTTCTCCAGAACCGCGTCCTTCATGGGCTGGGTGCGCTCGATGATGGGCCGCTGCATCTCGCCGACGACCACGACGAAGAAGGAGGCGATGGCCGAGACCCAGAGCCCCAGCTTCAGGGAGGTGCGGAAGAGCTCGGTCTCCTTGGTGCCCCGCAGGTAGTGCCAGGCGCTGATGCCCGCGACGAAGGCGCCGCCCGTCGTCAGGGCGCCGAGCGAGAGGTGCAGGAGCGCGATCAGGGCGTTGGAGTTGGTGAGCAGCGCCGCGAAGTCGGTCAAGTAGGCCGCTCCGTCGCGCACTTCGTAGCCGACCGGGTGCTGCATGAAGCCGTTGGCGATCAGGATCCAGTAGCCGGAGGCGTACGCGGTCAGGGCGACCAGCCAGATGAGCGTGACGTGCACGCCCCTGCGCAGGCGGCCCCAGCCGAAGATCCACATGCCGAGGAAGGTGGACTCGGCGAAGAAGGCGATGAGGGTTTCGAGAGCCAGCGGGGCGCCGAAGACGTTGCCCGCGAACTTGCTGAGGCCGCTCCAGCTGAGCCCGAACTGGAACTCCATGACGAGGCCGGTGACGATGCCGACCGCGTAGTTGATGACGTAGAGCTGACCCCAGAAGCGGGTCATCCGCTCCCGGACTGCTCTCTTGGCGGGATCACGGGTGAACGCGGCCCGGGTGTGCATGATCGCCACGATGGGGACGAGCCCCATGGTGAGGATCACGAACAGCCAGTGGATGCCGGTCGTGGCCGCGAACTGGAGTCGGGCCAGATCCGCAGCGCTCATGATGCGACCTTCCTGGGGGGACGGTGGCCGGTTGGGACGGCTGAGGGGGGTTCGGGGGTTCGGGGGGTTCGGGGGGGTTCGGGGAGCACGGTGTCGTCGGGGCGGTGGACGGTTTCTGTGGGAGACGGTGGGCGGGCGCGGGGCCGCCGCTTCGCGTGTGCAGGTGCCGGGCGCCGCTGCCCGCCACCTGTGCGGTGACCTCGATGAAAACCGTAGGGAGGATTCCTTATGCATTCCAAGACCGGTTTTGCCATGTGAGGATGTCTCGGAAGGCATAAGTGAAGGTGGAGCATGGATCTTCTGCAGTTGCGCTACTTCCAGTCAGTCGCCCGTTTCGAGCACATCAGCCGCGCCGCGGAGGAGCTGCGCGTCGCCCAGCCCTCGCTCAGCCGCACCATCGCGCGCCTGGAGAGCGAGCTCGGCGTCCCGCTCTTCGACCGGCAGGGCCGCCGCATCCGGCTCAACCAGTACGGGATGGTGTTCCTGCGCCACGTCGACCGCGCCCTGAGCGAGCTCGACGACGCCCGCAGGGCCCTGAGCGACGCCCGTGACACGGCGCTCGGCCGGGTCAGCGTCGCCTCCGAGACCCTCCTGACGATCACGCATCTCCTCGGCAGCTTCCGGGCCGCCTATCCCCGCGCCGACGTCAGGCTCTACCAGTCCAACGCCGAGGAGATGGACCGCCAGCTGCGCGCCAGGGAGGTCGACTTCTGCGTCGCCTCACAGCCGCTGACCGGCACGAACCTCGACTCGATCGAACTCGCCCGCGAGGAGGTGCTGCTCGCCGTGCCGCGCGGCCACTGGCTCGACGGCCAGGAGAGCGTGACGATCCGTGAGATCGCCGCGGAGCCCTTCGTCACGACCCGGCCGGGGCACTGGCAACGCACCCTCCTGGACCGCCTTTTCGCGTCCGAGGGGCTCACGCCGATGCTGTCCTGCGAGGGCGACGAGCCGGGGGCGAGCCAAGACATGATCAGCGCGGGCCTCGGCATCGGACTCATCCCGGCCATCTCCCGCCAGGCCGGCACCGACTCCCAGGTCCCGGTGGCCTGGGTGCATCTCAACGCGCCGGACTGCCACCGGGTGCTCACCCTGGTGTGGAACCGCGACACGTACCTGTCCGACGCCGCCGTGAAATTCCGGGAGTTCACCACCAGCAGGCCCTTCATGACACACCGCCTGCCCGACCCGCGCCGCGGCCGCAGGACCTGAGAGCCTGTGTCACATCCCCGGCCGGTCCCAGCCATCCGCTCCTGGTCTGGCCGGAAGTAGTTTGGTACGCTCCGCAGCGCTGCCATATCCCTGGCCCAGGACGTCGCGTGTCCGAACGGCCGGCTGGTGATGGCGAGTTGGCCGGGGTGCCGCTTCCTCCGCCGACCGCCGGGCCGCACCATCTCCACCTTCCGTCTTTCCACTTGCCAGGCATCCGCGCCACGGCGCGCCCCCGCGCGCGTCCGGATGCCATCGAGGAGCTCCGTCATGCCCAAAATCACGTATGTCGCCATCAACGGACACGAGACGTCGATCGACGTCCCGGAGGGCACGAGCGTCATGCGCGGCGCCGTGTTCAACGACATCGACGGCATCGTCGCCCAGTGCGGCGGCAACATGCAGTGCGCCACCTGCCACGTCTACGTGGACGAGACCACCCTCGACAAGCTGGAGCCGCCGAAGGAGCGGGAGGACGAGATGCTCGACTTCACGGCCTGCCCGCGCAAGCCCAACAGCCGCCTCAGCTGCCAGCTCAAGTCGTGTGACGCGCTGGACGGCCTGATCGTGCACCTCCCCGAGCGGCAGAACTGATGACGGACGGCACGACCCCCGAGTCCGTCGTCGTCGTCGGAGCGGGCCAGGGCGGCTACCAGACGGCGGCGTCCTTGCGGGAGCACGGCTACACGGGAGACATCACGCTCATCAGCGCCGAGGACGCGCTCCCCTATGAGCGTCCGCCGCTGTCCAAGGCGTACCTCAAGGGCGAGGCGGACGAGACCGAGCTGTGGCTGCGGCCCGCGACGTACTACGTCCGCCAGTCGATCGACCTCGTCGCGGGCACCGTCACGGAGATCGACCCGGCCGGGCGCACGGTGCGCCTCGCCGACGGCTCCGCGTACGGCTACGGCCATCTCGTCCTGGCCACCGGCGCCGAGCCCCGCACGCTCGGCGTGCCCGGCGCCGGGCTCCGCGGCGTGCACACCCTGCGGACCTCGCGGGACGCCGTCGCACTGCGGGCCTCACTGGCCGGGGCCCGCCGTGCGGTGGTGGTGGGGGCCGGGTTCATCGGCCTCGAATTCGCCGCCGTGGCGCGGGAGGCGGGCGTCGAGGTGACGGTCGTCGAGGCGCTCGACCGCCCGCTCGCCCGGGTCGTCTCGGCCCCGACCGCGGAGCACTTCACACGGCTGCACCGAACCGCGGGCACCCGGCTGCTGTTCGGCCAGGGCGTCAAGGCGCTGCACGGCGACGGCCGTTCGGCGGTGACGGCGGTGGAGCTGGCCGACGGCAGCCGACTGCCCGCCGACCTCGTCCTGATCGGCGTCGGTGCGATCCCGCGCACGGAGCTGGCCGCCGCGGCCGGTCTCGCGGTGGACGGCGGCATCACCGTCGACGCCCGTCTGCTGACCGGTGATCAGCACATCTCGGCCATCGGCGACTGCGCGGCGTTCCCCCAGGTGCGCTCCGGCAACAGGCTGCGGCTCGAATCCGTGCAGAACGCCGTGGGCCACGCCCAGTCGGTCGCTCGGCGGCTGACCGGGGCGCCCCACGGCTACGACGAACTGCCCTGGTTCTGGAGCGACCAGTTCGCCACGACCGTGCAGATCGCGGGCTTCAACGAGGGGCACGACACCGAGGTGGTGCTCGGGGAGGACCCCGACGCGTTCTCGGTCCTCCTCTTCCGCGGGGACGATCTGCAGGCGGTCGAGTCCGTCAACCGTCCCACCGACCACCTCACGGCCCGACGGCTCCTGACGCGGAGCACCCAGGGCACCCCCCTGACGCCCGAGGCCGCCTCGGCGCCCGGGTTCACCCTCCGAGAGCACCTGCGGAGCCTGACCAGGAGTGGGACGGAGGCGCCTGCGGCCCTCTGACAGCGGTGTACGCGCGCGACCGGAATTCTCTGTTCCTATTCCCGTCGCGCGCCGATCCGCAGAATTAATCGCACCGATTGCATGGTTATTTGAATTCATTGGTGAACACCGGAACGGTGTTGATTTGCCTCGTTGAATCGGGCAGGATCGCTCAGGGCCAACGGGCGGCCTTCGGCCCGCGCCGGCCATCCCCCGAAATTTCCTCACCATTCATAGAGGAGACCGTCATGCCCGCTTCTAATGCGGAGATAAAGCGCACCGATATATCCACCTGAGGACCACTCGATTTCCGCTGGATCGGAGTACGTCGTGGAAGACGTTATACGGGAGATTCGTATCCGCGGGGCTTTGCAGCAACCCGATTGGAGCGACCTTTCTCAGCTGAACCGGGTCGGGGAGGCCCTGGCCGCCCGCCCCCCGCTGGTCCAGGGCGACGACCTGGCCACGCTGCGCACCCTGCTCGGCAAGGTCGCCGCGGGCCAGGCGATGGTCCTGCAGTCCGGCGACTGCGCCGAGGACCCCCAGGAGTGCACCCCCCGCCACGTGGCCCGCAAGGCCGCCCTGCTCGACCTGCTGGCCGGCTCGCTCGGCCTGAT
>NZ_JBEYZK010000025.1:0-122387 GCF_040646035.1 Streptomyces sp. NPDC046465 | reverse complement strand
TCGGGGCGGGCGGGGGTTTTTTGTTCGGGGGGGGCCCCACCCGCCCCCCAACACCCCCAAAAACCCCGGGGCGGGCCCCGGTAAGCCATCGAAGGCACCGACCCACCAACGACTCCCGCCCGCCGAAGACCCAGACGCACCCTGTGCAACACCCACCCCCCACAGATAACGACTTGGTTGCCTCGGCGCCGCTCGCTATTGACGCCTCATTCACGCCAGCCGTACGGTCCTCACGACGAATTGGAAAGTTTCCTAACAGTTAACAGTCAGCCGCCACGGAAGGCAGGTGCCGTCATGGCAGCAGCAGGCAGCCCGCCGGGAACCCCGGGTACCCCACGCGTCCTGCGCGCCATGAACGACCGGGCCGTACTCGACCTCCTCGTCGCCCACGGCCCCCTCACCCGCACCCGTATCGGCGAGCTGACGGGCCTGTCGAAGCCCACCACCTCGCAGCTCCTCGGCCGCCTGGAGACCGCCGGACTCGTCCACACCACCGGCAGCCTCAGCGGACGTCCCGGCCCCAACGCCCTTCTGTACGAGATCGATCCGGGCGCCGGCCACGTCGCGGCACTCTCCGCCGACCCCACCGGCATCACCGCACTCGTCGCCGACATCACCGGCACCGTGCTCGGCAAGGAGCGCGTGGAGGCCGACGCCGTCGCCGAGGACGTGCGCCACCGCACCGCCCAGCTCGTCGCGGAGGCCGTCGACGGCGCCCTGCGGCAGGCGAAACTCGGCCACGACGACCTGCGGGCCGCGGTGATCGGCACCCCCGGCGCCATCGACCCGCACACCGGCCAGCTCCGCTACGCCCCGCACCTGCCGGGCTGGCACTCCCGCACCCTGCGCGACGACCTCGCCGCCGTCCTCGGCACGCCCGTCCACATCGAGAACGACGTGAACCTGGCCGCCGTCGCCGAGCAGTACGAGGGCGCCGCCCAGGACTTCGACAACTACGTACTGACCTGGCTCGACGAAGGCGTCGGCGCCGCCATCGTGCTCGGCGGCACCCTGCTGCGCGGCGCGACCGGCGGCGCGGGCGAGATCGGCTACATGCCGCTGCCGGGCGCCCCGCTGGCCCGCGGCGGCACGGCGGGCGGCGGTGACGGCGGCTTCGAGAGCCTCGTCTCGGCGTACGTGGTACGTGAACTGGCGGGAGGCGGCGCGACGTTGACGGAGGTCATGGCCGACGACGCCGCGCTCGGCGAGGTCGCGCGGCGCATCGCCACCGGCATCGCCGCCGTCGTCGCCGTCGTCGACCCCGAACTCGTCGTGCTCTCCGGCTCGGTGTCCCAGGCCGGCGGCGACAAGCTGCGGATCCGCGTCGAGGAGGAGCTGACCGGGCTCGCCCTGCCGCGCCCGCAGGTCCGTATCAGCGAGCTCGACGGCGACCCGATCCTCACCGGCGCCCTCCGCTCTGCCCTCACCCAGGCCCGCGACCAGGTCTTCGACACGGCCTGAGGTCCATCCCCGCACGTCACCCGCAGGCACACCACCTCCCCCTCTCGAAAAGGAAGTCCGCCATGCCGCGATGGCGCATGCCCACTTGCGCGTCCGCGGCGCTCGCCGCAGCCGGTCTGTTGCTCTCCGGCTGTGCCAACCCGAGCGTCGGCAGCGCGAACGATGACCCGACCAAGCCGGTCACCCTGAAGTTCTGGCACGGCTGGTCGACGCCCGGCGAGGTCAAGGCCGTCGAGGCGAGCATCGACCGCTTCGAGAAGCTGCACCCGAACATCAAGGTGAAGGCCACCGGGAACGTCTCCGACGCCACCGTCAATCAGGCGCTGCGGGCGGGCGGCGACAAGGCCCCGGACGTGGTGTCGTCGTTCACCACCAACAACGTGGGGCAGTACTGCGACTCCGGGATGTGGACGGACCTCGACCCGTTCATGAAGAAGACCGGCCTCGACAAGAGGAAGACCTTCCCCAAGACGCTGCTCGACTACACCAGCTACCGGGGCAGTCAGTGCGCCCTGCCGCTGCTCGCCGACGCCTACGGGATGTACTACAACAAGGACGCCTACGCGAAGGCGGGCATCGAGCGCCCGCCCCGCACGATGTCCGAGTTCGAGGAGGTCGCGAAGAAGCTGACCGTGCGCAGCGGCAAGCACTCGTACAAGCAGGTCGGCTTCATGCCCAACTTCCGCTTCTACCAGAACAGCCCGGACCGGCTCTTCGCCCAGTGGGGGCCGAAGTACTTCGACGGGAAGGGTGATTCGCGGCTTGCGGATGACCCCTCTACGTACAAGTTCTTCAAGACCGCGCACCGACTGGCCGATGCCCAGGGCGGCTTCGGTGATCTGGAGCGGTTCCGCCTCACCTTCGGCGACGAGATGTCCAGCCAGAACGCCTTCCTGACCGGGAAGGTCGCCATGCACCTCGACGGTGAGTGGCGCGGGCTGATGCTGGGCGAGGCCAAAGCGGACTTCGACTGGGGCGTGGCGCCGCTGCCCGTCCCCGACGACCAGGCCGATACGTACGGGCGCGGCTTCATCACCGGCACCGTCGCCGGCATCGCGCACAGCAGCAAGCACCAGAACGCCGCGTGGGAGCTGGTGAGGTTCCTGACCGCGGACACCAAGCAGGTGGTGGACTTCGCCAACGACATCCACAACGTGCCCTCCACCTTCGCGGCGCTCAAGTCACCCGATCTGGACGCCGATCCGACCTTCCGGACCTTCTTCGACATCCTGGAGAACAAGCACAGCAAGGCCCTGCCGCCCTCCGTCAACGGCGGCGCCTATGTCGTCTCGCTCCAGGACTTCTCGTACTCCGCCGAGGCCGGACGCATCCCCGACCTGCGCAAGGGCCTGAAGAAGCTCGACGAGCAGATCGACGCCGACACCCTCCAGTCGAAGAGCTGAAGAGCTGAGGACCCCGCCATGGCACTGACCCTCTCCAACCCCGCGCGCCGCAGACTGCGCACGCTCGGCTTCCTCTCCCCCTGGCTGGTCGGCTTCAGCGTCTTCTTCGCGTATCCGCTGATCGCCACGGTCTACTTCTCGTTCATGCACTACAACCAGATCAAGGAGCCCACCTTCGTGGGCCTCAGGAACTGGCGGTACGTGTTCGAGCAGATGCCCCTGTTCGGGCCCGCGCTGTGGAACACCCTCTGGCTCGTCGTGATCATGGTGGCCGTGCGGGTCGTTTTCGGGCTCTCGCTCGGGCTGCTCATCACGAAGATCAAGACGGGCGCCGGTTTCTTCCGCACCGCCTTCTACCTTCCGTATCTCGCGCCGCCCGTGGCCGCCACCGTCGCCTTCGTCTTCCTGCTCAATCCGGGCACGGGTCCGGTGAACGAGATACTCGAAGCGGTCGGGATCTCCGGGCCCAACTGGTTCAACGACCCCGACACCGCCAAGCCCTCGCTGGTGCTGCTCTCCCTGTGGGGCATCGGCGACCTGATGGTGATCTTCATGGCGGCGCTGCTCGACGTGCCGAAGGAGCAGTACGAGGCCGCGGAGCTCGACGGCGCCGGGCCCATCGCCAAGTTCCGCTACGTGACCTGGCCCGCGATCACACCCATCGTGATGTTCGCGGTGGTCACCGGCGTCGTGCAGACCATGCAGTACTACACGCAGGCCCTGGTCGCGGGGAAGGTCGCGTCCGGCGTCAACATCGGGCCCGGGTCCGTCATCCAGCCGGGATACCCCGACCACTCGACCCTCACGGTCCCCCAGCTCGTCTACCAGATGGGCTTCCAGAACTTCAACACCGGTGCCGCGTGCGTGCTCTCGCTCGTACTCTTCGCCATCGCCATGTCCGTGACGATGCTCCTGATGCGCAAGCGCTCCGGGCTGCTCGCGGCGGAGGACTGAGGATTCCGATGACTTCCACGACTCTCAGCGCGCCCACACCGGCGTCGCCGTCCGAACGGACCGCCCCCACCCGGGGCCCCGCCGCCGCCCGCGCCCGCCGCAAGCGCGTCCTGCACTGGATCGCCGTGCACAGCGTCGCGATAGCCGTCGCGCTGCTCTTCGTCCTGCCGTTCGTCTTCGTCTTCCTGACGTCGGTGATGAGCGACTCGCAGGCGATGAGCGGCGACCTGTGGCCCCACTCCTGGCACTGGTCCAACTACAAGGCCGTGTTCGAGACGCCGGGCTTCCTCGACTGGTGGCGCAACTCGCTCCTCTACGCGGGCCTCGGCACCCTCTTCACGGTCTGCTCGGCGATCCCGGTGGCGTACGCGCTCGCCAAGTTCCGCTTCCGCGGACGGCGCACCGCGATGCTGCTCGTCATCTCGACGATGATGCTGCCGCCGCAGGTCATCGTGATCCCGATGTACCTGGTCTGGGCCCAGCAGTTCCATCTGTCGGGCACCCTGTGGCCGCTGATCATCCCGATGGCCTTCGGGGACGCGTACTCGATCTTCCTGCTTCGGCAGTTCCTCCTCACCATCCCCAAGGAGTACATCGAGTCGGCGAAGGTCGACGGGTGTGGTGAGTTCCGTACGATGGTCAAGATCGTCGTCCCGATGGCCAAGCCGGGCATCGCCGCCATCGCGCTCTTCCAGTTCTTCTACTGCTGGAACGACTACTTCGGGCCGCAGATCTACGCGGCCCAGGATCCCGGCGCCTGGACGCTGAGTTACGGCCTGGAGTCGTTCAAGAGCGCCCACAGCGTCAACTGGAACATGACGATGGCCGCGACGCTGCTCGTCATGGCGCCCGTCATCATCATCTTCTTCTTCGCACAGAAGGCCTTCGTCGAAGGCGTCACCCTCACCGGAGTAAAGGGCTGAGAACCGATATGAAGCTCGCAGTGGTCGGCGGAGGGTCGACCTACACACCCGAACTCATCGACGGATTCGCACGGTTGAGGGACAGCCTGCCGATCGAGGAACTGGTCCTGGTGGACCCGGCCGCCGACCGCCTGGAACTGGTGGGCGGCCTCGCGCGGCGCATCTTCGCCAAGCAGGGGCACCCCGGCCGCATCGTCACCACGTCCGACGTGGACGCGGGCGTCGCGGACGCCGACGCCGTCCTCCTGCAGCTGCGCGTCGGCGGGCAGGCCGCCCGCAAACAGGACGAGACGTGGCCGCTGGAGTGCGGCTGCGTCGGGCAGGAGACCACCGGCGCGGGGGGCCTCGCCAAGGCCCTGCGTACGGTGCCGGTCGTCCTCGACATCGCCGAGCGCGTCCGGCGCACCAACCCCGACGCCTGGATCATCGACTTCACCAATCCGGTGGGCATCGTGACGCGGGCGCTGCTCCAGGCCGGGCACAAGGCCGTCGGCCTCTGCAACGTGGCGATCGGCTTCCAGCGCAAGTTCGCCAAGCTGCTCGACGTCGCGCCGGGCGAGGTCCATCTGGATCACGTCGGCCTCAACCACCTCACGTGGGAGACGGGCGTACGTCTTGGGGGGCCCGGCGGCGACGACATCCTGCCCGAGCTCATCGCCGAGCACGGGGACGCGGTCGCCGAGGACCTGCGCATGCCGCGCGCCATCGTCGACCGGCTCGGCGTCGTCCCTTCGTACTATCTGCGCTACTTCTACCAGCACGACGCCGTGGTCGAGGAGCTGCGGACCAAGCCGTCGCGGGCCGCTGAAGTGGCCGCGATGGAGCTGGAGTTGCTGGAGATGTACGGCGACCCGACGCTCGACGAGAAGCCGGAACTGCTCGCCAAGCGCGGCGGCGCCTTCTACTCCGAGGCTGCCGTCGACCTCGCGGCCTCGCTGCTCGGCAACGGCGGCAGCCCGTACCAGGTGGTCAACACCGTCAACAACGGCACGTTGCCGTTCCTGCCCGACGACGCGGTCATCGAGGTGCAGGCCACGGTCGACGGCAAGGGCGCGAAGCCGCTGGCCGTGCCGAAGCTCGACCCGCTGTACGCCGGGCTCATCGCCAACGTCACCGGCTACGAGGACCTGGCCCTGCAAGCAGCCCTGCACGGCGGCCGCGAGCGCGTCTTCAAGGCGCTGCTCGCCCACCCGCTGGTCGGCCAGTACGCGTACGCGGAACAGCTCACCGACCGCCTCATCGCGCACAACCGGGAGCACCTGGCGTGGGCGTAGGCACGAGCGTGCTCGCGATCGACGCGGGCAACAGCAAGACCGACGTCGCGGTGGTCGCGGCCGACGGCGAGGTCGTCGGCGCGGCCCGCGGCGGCGGGTTCCAGCCGCCCCTCGTCGGGGTCGGGCCCGCGGTGGACATCCTCGCGGAGGCGGTGGCACGAGCGCTCGACGAGGCCGGTACGGCCTCCGTGGGGCATGTGTCCGCCTGCCTCGCCAACGCCGACCTCCCCGTCGAGGAGCGGGAGCTGGCCGAGGCCCTGCGCGAGCGCGCCTGGGGGCCCTCGGTCGACGTGCGCAACGACACCTTCGCCATCCTGCGCGCCGGCCTCCTTGAGGACACCGAGCCGCGCGGCGTCGCCGTGGTGTGCGGGGCGGGCATCAACTGCGTCGGCATGCTGCCGGACGGGCGCACCGCCCGCTTCCCCGCCATCGGCCGCATCTCCGGCGACTGGGGCGGTGGCGGCGGCCTCGCCGAGGAGGCGCTGTGGCACGCGGCGCGCGCCGAGGACGGCCGCGGCGAGGCGACGGCGCTGCGCGAGGCGCTGCCCGCACACTTCGGGCTGGCGTCCATGTACGCGCTGATCGAGGCCCTCCACCTCGGCTCCGTCGCGCCGGTACGGCGGCACGAACTGACCCCGGTCCTCTTCGCCACCGCGGCGTCCGGCGACGCCGTGGCCCGCTCGCTCGTGGACCGGATGGCCGACGAGGTGGTGGCCATGGCGACCGTGGCCCTCGACCGCCTCGGCCTGCTCGACGAACCGGCGCCGGTCCTGCTCGGCGGCAGCGTACTCGCGGCGCGTCACCCGCAACTGGATGACCGCGTACGGGCGTTGCTCGCCGACCGGGCGCCCAAGGCGGTGCCTCAAGTGGTCGTCGCGCGCCCCGTGCTCGGCGCGGCTCTCCTCGGCCTCGATCAGGTGGGGGCGCCGACGCGGGTGCACGCGCGCGTGCGGGCCCACTACGAGTAGGCGTACGGGCGCCCGCCGTTGACGTCCCGGCGTCGACGGGGGGGGGCGCACGGCGGGCGCGCGGACGGAACCGAACACCCCTCAATCTCGTGTACATGGGCAGGGAACCGCACAAGATCGAGTCAAGGCCTGTGCGGATGTCGGTCCCGGCGGCGATACTTGCGGCCGAGCACTTCTTCCCGCGCCGCGCACGCCTGGCGGAGCAGCGGAAGCAACCGTCCGGAGACCGAGGGGGAGGTCGAGGTCAAGGTGACACATCCGCCGCACGGCAGCGCGGCACCGCCGGGCCCGCCGGGTCCGCCCGGACAGGTGCCGGGGGCGCCGGGGCAGACCGCGCCCGCGATGCCCGCCGTGCCGCCACAGGCACCGGGCACCCCGCCCGCGGCCTCACCGCAGGCGCCGCAAACGGTGCAGACCGCGCAGACCGCCACCGCCGCTCGCCGCACCGCCTGGTCGGAAGGTGTGGACCGGCTGCGCGGCGCCGCGACCACGGAACCGGGCAAGCTCCGCATCATCGGCGCCGTACTGGCCCTGCTCGTCGTCGCGTTCGGCGCGATCACCACCTGGCAGATGACGGACCGCTCGGCCGCCGCGGACGACGTGCTGCACCGCAGCCAGCCGCTGAGCGCCGCCGCGGCCGAGATCTACCGCTCGCTCGCGGACGCCAACACCGCGGCGTCCAGCGGCTTCCTCGCGGGCGGCCAGGAGCCCACCGCCGTCCGTGCCCGGTACGAGCACGACGTCGAGCGGGCCGCCGAGAAGCTGGCCACCGCCGCGTCGAACGCCGGATCGGGATCGTCGTCGGCGGCCTCCGTGAGCAAGCTGAACAAGCTCCTGCCCCAGTACACCGGCCTGATCGAGCGTGCCCGCGCCAACAACCGCCAGGGCCTGCCGCTCGGCGGCGCCTATCTGCGGTACGCGAACGACAAGATGCAGAACCAGATGCTCCCGGCCGCCGAGAAGCTCTACAAGGCGGAGAACGCACGGCTCGGCTCCGACTACGACAGCGCCAAGCCGTACCCCTGGTTCGCCATCGCCCTCGGCGTCCTCGCGCTCGCCGCACTCGGCTGGGCCCAGCGCCGCAACTACCGCCGCACGAACCGGGTGTTCAACCACGGACTGCTCGCCGCGACCGCGGCCGCCACGGTCGTGATGCTCTGGCTCGTCGTCGGCCACACCGTCGCGCGCTCGGGCCTCAACGACTCGTACGACCACGGCGTCCGGTCCCTGAACGTCCTCAACGACGCCCGCATCAGCTCTCTGAAGGCCCGCGGCAACGAGAACCTCACGCTGGTCAGCAGGGGCGCCGAGACCACCGAGGTGGCGGGCGAGCCGCAGGACAAGTTCGACGTCGCCTACCGCGCCCAGATGAAGCAGCTGGGCGACGGCGAGAAGGGCCTGCTCGGGAGGGCGGCCGACCTCGCGGGCGACGACTCGGACGGCAAGAAGCCGGTCGCCGACGCCGTCGCCAACGTGGGCGTCTGGAAGGACCGCCACAAGGTGGCCCGCGCCAGCGACGACTCCGGTGACTACCAGGGCGCACTGGACAAGGTCATCGGCGCCAAGGTCGACGAGCCGACCGGCGAGTGCTTCGACAACGTGGACGCGGCCCTCGACTTGGCTCTCGCGCACGAGCAGCGCCAGTTCAAGCAGGCGGCCGAGGACGGCAGGGGCGCCATGAGCGGATTGCCGGTCGGCGCCGCGGTCCTGGCGGTGCTCGCCGCGGCGGGCGCCGTCCTCGGCATCGGCCGCAGGCTTTCGGAGTACCGGTGACGGGGCCAGATGTGACCGGGCCAGATGTGACCGGGCCAGATGTGACCGGGCCAGATGTGAGAGGGGGCGCGCAGACGATGCGGACGCGACGCGGCACGGCCGGCAGGCTGCGCGGCTGGGGCGGCACGGGGGCGATGGGCCTGGCCTGCGCCCTCACGGGAACGCTGCTCCTGGTGCTCCCGCAGTGGGGCGAGGGCGGGGACGACAGAGCGGACCGCGGCGGTCCGGCCGCCTCGGTGGCCGCTCCCGGGCGGGCCGACGCGGACGACTGCAATGACCGCAGCCTGTCCCCCAGTTCCGACGACGGCCCGACGATCGACAAGATCAAGAACCGCGAGGTCAAGAAGCTCGTCGTCGGCGTCGACCAGAACAGCTACCGCTGGGGCTACCGCGACCCGAACAAGCCGGGCGGCGAGCTGGAGGGCTTCGACATCGACCTCGCGCACAAGATCGCCGAGGAGATCTTCGGCGACCGCGACGCCGTCGTGTTCCGCGCCATACCCACCAACCAGCGCATACCGGCGATCCAGAGCGGCCAGGTCGACATGGTGGTGCGCACCATGACGGTCAACTGCAAGCGCCTTGAGGACGTCGACTTCTCCACCGGCTACTTCGAGACGGGCCAGCAGGTGCTCGCCCCGAAGAAGGTCAAGGGCATCACGGGCTACAACCCCTCGCTCGCCGGCAAGAAGATCTGCTCCGCCTCCGGCTCCATCGCCGAGGAAGAGCTCAAGAAGAAGAACTACGGCGCCGATATCTCCACCACGGTCCCCAACCAACTCGACTGCCTGGTACGGCTCCAGCTCGGCGAGGTGGACGCCGTGGTGACCGACAGCGCGCTCGCCGCCGGTCAGGCCGCACAGGACCCGACCGTCGAGCTCAAGGGCAAGGAGCCGTTCACCACGGAGCACTACGCCGTGGCGATGAAGAAGGGCTCCGACGACCTGGTTCGCCGGGTCAACAAGGTCCTCGACGACTACCGCAAGGACGACGGCTGGCAGAAGTCGTACGACAAGTGGCTGAAGGACGGCCTCAAGAAGAAGGCCAGCCCGCCGGACCCCGAGTACCGCGACTGATCCGGAACAGACAACCGACCTGGTACCACTGGAGAGTTACGACGGGAGAGTTACGACGGGAGAGTTACGAAGGGGGACTCACGGCCGAGGACTCACGGCAACCCGGAGCGGTAACGCACAGCGGCAACGCACAGCGGCAACACAGAGCGGAGAGGTGATCGATGAGCGGCGCGGGACCCCCCGGTCCGGTGATGGACCGGGACGAGGTGGACCGTGCGCTGGCGCGCCTCGACGCCGAGCACGAGGCGATCGAGACGTCGCTCCTCGCCCTCCAGGACCACGCGGGCCGACGCCTCCTCGAAGGCGCCCGGCTGACCGGCGTCACCGAGGAGCGCTGGACGGCGACGGAGAGCCGGATCACGCTGCTCTGGGCCTACTTCGACGCGTATGCCGGTGCGCTGCACACCGCGCGCGAGGTGCGTGAGCGCAGGCGCTGGCCGAACCGGGACGACCTCGTCGAGCTGACGGAGCTGCTGCGCGGCGACTCCGTGACCGTCGCGGGCGCCTCCGCGTCCGGCACGTCCCCCTCGATCACCAGCCCCGCCAAGCTGACCGAACGCTTCACGCTCGAACAGCTCGTGGCCCGGATGAACGAGCTGTACGCGCACTCCCTCGACATGGTCGTCGCCGCCGACGCGGTGTGGTCCGCGCTGCCCGCCCGCATCGACCTGCTCGCCGCCGAGCTCGCCCGTACCCGCCAGCTCGCCCACTCCGTCGGGGTCCGCCCCGGTGAGCATCCCTCGGGCGACGACCTGGAGCGCATCACGCGCACCCTGACCGTCCTGCGCGAGCAGGTGGTCTCCGACCCGCTGGCCTTCTGGCGGCGCGCGGAGGGCAGTTCGGCGCCGGGCGGCGGCCGCCCGCACACCGATCGGTACGACCGCGAGGCCCGCGCCCTGGAGGAGGTGCGCCGCGAGATCGACGCGGTGCTCACCGTCCGTCAGGACGCGGAGGTCCGCCTCGGCAGGCTGCGCGACGTGCTCTCGCGCGCGGACCGCACCCTCGCCGAGGCCAGGAGCGCCCGCGGCGAGGTCCTCGCGAAGATCGCCGCCTCCGAGGTGCCCGCGGTCAGCGGCCCGCCGACCGCGCTGCAGGAGCAGCTCGCGATGGCCTCCGACTACCGCAGGAGCGCGCAGTGGCACCGCCTCTCCCCGCTCCTGGAGTCCCTTGAGGAGAAGGCCGAGGACGAACTCCTGCGCGCCCGCGAGTCGTTGTCGGCCGTCACGGCCCCGCTCGCGGTCCGCGCGGAGCTGCGCGGCCGCCTGGACGCGTACAAGGCGAAGGTCGCCCGGCTCGGCCACGCCGAGGACCCGTTCCTGATCGAGCGGTACGACGCGGCGCGCCGGATGCTGTGGAGCGCGCCCTGCGATCTCCGCGTGGCGGAGCAGGCGGTCCTGCGCTACCAGCAGGCCGCCGCCGAGGCGCTCGCGCCGAGAGTCCCGCAGCAGGGCGGGCCCACCGACCGGACGGGGGAATCGTGAGCCAGCGGCAGTGTCAGCGGCCCGGATGCACGGGGTCGTACGAGGACGTCGGCGGCGGCGAGCTGTACTGCGACACCTGCGGTCTCGCCCCGGTCGTCGCGTCCAACGGCATGGTGGGCTCGACGCCGACCGGCATCACGGGCGGCGGCAAGGGGTCGCGGGGCTCCGGGAGTTCCGGTTCCGGCTCGTCCGCACGCTCGTCCCGGTCGTCCTCGCGCTCGTCGCGGTCGTCCCGGTCGTCCCGGTCGCAGTCCTCGCGCAGGTCGGTCTCAGGGCGGCTCTCCCGCTCCCTGTCCGGCGGTTCGACGTCCCGTTCGGTGTCGGTGCGCAGCTCGGGCTCGGCGGCCTCGTCCTCGGGCCGCGGGCGGCTCGGCATGGGCCTGGTCGCGGTGCCGGACGTGCCGCGCCCCGACCCGCACGGCGCGGTCCAGGAGAACCCCGAGGTCCCCGAGCGGAAGCGGTTCTGCTCGCGCTCGGACTGCGGGGCGCCGGTGGGCCGGGCGCGCGGTGACCGCCCCGGCCGCACCGAGGGCTTCTGCACCAAGTGCGGTCACCCGTACTCCTTCGTGCCGAAGCTGCAGGCCGGTGACATCGTGCACGGCCAGTACCAGGTCGTGGGCTGTCTGGCGCACGGCGGCCTCGGCTGGGTCTATCTCGCCATCGACCGCGCGGTGTCCGACCGCTGGGTGGTCCTCAAGGGCCTGCTCGACACCGGCGACCAGGACGCGATGGCCGCCGCGATCTCCGAGCGCCGCTTCCTCGCCGAGATCGAGCACGCCAACATCGTCCGGATCTACAACTTCGTCGAGCACCTCGACCAGCGCACGGGCTCCATGGACGGGTACATCGTCATGGAGTACGTGGGCGGCAAGTCGCTGAAGGAGATCGCCAACGGCCGCCGCACGGCCGAGGGACGGCGCGATCCGCTGCCGGTCGAGCAGGCGTGCGCGTACGGCATCGAGGCCCTCGAAGCCCTCGGGCACCTGCACAGCCGCAACCTCCTGTACTGCGACTTCAAGGTCGACAACGCCATCCAGACCGAGGGCCAGCTCAAGCTCATCGACATGGGCGCGGTCCGCCGGATGGACGACGACGAGTCCGCGATCTACGGCACGGTCGGCTACCAGGCTCCCGAAGTCGCCGAGACGGGGCCCTCGGTGGCCTCCGATCTCTACACCGTCGCGCGCACGCTCGCGGTCCTGACCTTCGACTTCCAGGGCTATACGAACGTGTTCGTGGACTCCCTGCCCGATCCGGACAACATCGAGGTCTTCCGTACGTACGAGTCGTTCTACCGGCTCCTCGTACGGGCCACGGACCCGGACCCGGTCCGCCGCTTCGCCACCGCGCAGGAGATGGCCGAGCAGCTCACGGGCGTCCTGCGGGAGGTCGTGGCGCTGCAGACGGGGCGGCCGCGGCCCGCGCTCTCCACGCTGTTCGGGCCCGAGGTGAAGGTGCCGGACACCGAACTGTTCGCGGAGCTCACGGCGGACGTGTCCCTCCTGGGGGCGCGCGCCGAGGCGAACGGAGCGGGCGCTCAGGGCACGTCAGGTGCTCGGGGCACGTCAGGTGCCTGGGGCACGTCAGGTGCCCGGGGCGCCCCGGAGATCGCCCCGCAGACCACCCCTGAAATCGCTCCGGGCATCGTCAGGGGCATCGACTCGGTCGCGACGGCCCTCACGCTGCCCGTCCCCCTCGTGGACCCCAACGACCCGAACGCCGGGTTCCTCGCCGGTCTCATCGCGTCCGCGCCCGCCGAGCTGATCACGGCGCTGCGGGCGGCGCCCGCCGACTCGCTCGAACTGCAGCTGAGCGGCCTGCGCGCCCGCCTCACCATGGGCGAACTGGCGCCCGCCGCCCAGGCGCTCGCCGATCTGGAGCTGGAGCATCCGGACGACTGGCGGGTGGTCTGGTACCGGGGCGTGGCCGCCCTGGCCACCGGCGACTTCGAGAATTCGGCGCTGTCCTTCGACGCGGTCTACGACGCGTTCCCCGGCGAACCCGCGCCGAAGCTCGCGCTCGGCGTGTGCGCGGAGGTCCTCGGCCAGCTGGACAACGCCGCCGAGTACTACCGGCTGGTGTGGGCCACCGACCCGAGCTATGTGAGCGCGGCGTTCGGCCTGGCCCGCGTGCGGCTCGCCGCCGGTGACAGGACCGGCGCCGTGGGCACCCTGGAGTCCGTGCCGGAGTCGTCCATCCACTACACCGCGGCCCGGGTCGCGGCGGTGCGGGCGCGGCTGCGGCAGCGCATGGCTTCCGGTTCCGCGCTCTCGCCGGACACGGCATTCCTGGACGACCTGACGGCCGCCGCGGGGCAGATCGAGGCGCTCGCGGGCTTCGGCCTCGACGCGGTGCGCAGGGAGCGCCTGTCGACCGAGGTTCTGGGGACGGCCCTCGACTGGGTACTCTCCGGTAAGCACTCTGGTCACGTCTCCGCGTCACCGGCCACCACCGGAACGCGGGCCGTACTGCTCGGCAGTGATCTGGACGAGCGCGGCCTCCGGTTCGGTCTGGAGCGTTCGTACCGGACACTGGCCCGGCTCGCACAGGGTGGCGAGGAGAGGATCGAACTGGTGGAACGGGCAAACCGTTTCCGCCCCCGGACGTGGGTGTGAGTATGTCGCAGATGCCCCAGCTGTCTGCCTGCCCCAGCTGTGAGGAGCCGCTGGAGTCGGGCGACCTGTATTGCGGAGCGTGCGGGTTCGACCTGTCGGCGGTGCCACCGCGACCGGCCGCTTCCCCGAACGGCGCCGCGAAACCCGCCGCCACGGAGGCCATGGCCGCCGCGGATGCCACGGATGCCACGGATGCCACCGACGGCGAGTCCGCGCGGTGGCCCGTCGCTCCGGACGCCGACAGTTCCGACCTGCCGGTGCCGCCCCACCTGCCGACGGACCTGGCGGGCACGGACTCGGCGGGCGGCGAGCTCTCGGGAGCCGCCGTGCCCGCCACCGGGGCCGCAGCGCCCGCCGCCGCCGGAGCCGCAGCGCCCGCCGCCGGAGCCGCCGAGGAGCCGGACGAGTACCCTCTGCCCGCCCCCGCGGACCCTCGTACGGAGGCCCCCGACCCCACGCCCGCCGCGGGCACCAAGCTCTGCGTGGCCTGCCGTTCGGGCCGGGTGGACCCGGACGGGTACTGCGAGAACTGCGGGCACGCCCAGCCGCGCGAGCGCGACCACATGGAGCAGGAGCTCGGCACGGTCGCCGCGGTCAGCGACCGCGGCCTGCGCCACCACCGCAACGAGGACGCCTTCGCGATCTCCGAGGCCACGCTGCCCGACGGCTCGCCCGCCGTCGTCGCGATCGTCTGCGACGGCGTCTCCTCCGCGACCCGCCCGGACGAGGCCTCGCTCGCCGCCTCCCGCGCCGCCGACGCCTCGCTGCTCGCGGGCCTCGAACGCGGCAGCCACCCGCAGCAGGCCATGCACGACGCGATCCTCGCGGCGGCCGACGCCGTCAACGCGCTCGCCGCCGAACCGGCCGCTGCCCGCGAACACAGCCCCCACCAGAACGCGCCCGCCTGCACGCTGGTCGGCGCGGTCGTCGCCGGTGGCCTGCTCGTCGTCGGCTGGGTCGGCGACAGCCGCGCCTACTGGGTCCCCGACGACCGCGGCGGCCCCACCGTCCGACTGACCGAGGACGACTCGTGGGCCGCGCAGATGGTCGCCGCGGGACTGATGAACGAGGCCGAGGCGTACGCCGATGAGCGCGCGCACGCCATCACCGGCTGGCTCGGCGCGGACGCGTACGAACTGGAGCCGCACACCGCTTCCTTCAAGCCGGACCGTGCGGGTGTAGTGGTGGTGTGCACGGACGGACTGTGGAACTACGCGGAAGGCGTCGACGAGATGGCCGACGCGGTGCCCGCCGACTCCGCGGACCGGCCGCTGCACAGCGCCCAGGTCCTGGTCGGTCACGCGCTGGACGGCGGGGGGCACGACAACGTAACAGTGGCCGTCGTGCCGTTCCCGTTCGTGCCGCAAGGGGCAGGATCGGCCTAGGGCCTGATCCGCAGGACAGGCCACAGGGCCGGGCAGATCGGCCCGGAAGCCGGGCGGGGGGCCGTGCCGGTTCGTGTGGTGTGAGGTTTTCAGGATCTGAGGGGGAGCAGTTCCATGGCCAATTTCTCGAAATCGAACGTGCCGCAGTTCTCGGTGGACGTCTACCAGAACGAGTACCTCCCGGAAGGCGGCCGGGAGGTCAACGCCATCGCCACGGTCACCTCGACCGGCGGCGGGACCGTCGGGTCCGCCGTGAGCGCCCCGCATCTGTACGCGGCCGGGCAGACCCCGGACGCCGCCGTGGCGATCATGGTCGACTGTTCCGGTTCGATGGACTACCCGCCGACGAAGATGCGGGGCGCGCGGGACGCGACCGCCGCGGCGATCGACGCCGTGCGCGACGGCGTGCACTTCGCGGTGATCGGCGGCACGCACGTCGCCAAGGAGATCTACCCGGGCGGCGGCCGTCTCGCGGTGGCAGGGGCGCAGACCCGCGACCAGGCCAAGCAGGCGCTGCGCAGGCTGAGCGCGGGCGGCGGCACGGCGATCGGCACCTGGCTGCGCCTAGCCGACCGCCTCCTGTCCTCCGCCGACGTCACCATCCGGCACGGCATCCTGCTCACCGACGGCCGCAATGAACACGAGTCCCCGGGCGACCTCCAGGCCGCGCTCGACTCCTGCGCGGGCCGCTTCACCTGCGACGCCCGCGGTGTCGGCACGGACTGGGAGGTGAAGGAGGTCACAGGGATCGCCTCCGCGCTGCTCGGCACCGCCGACATCGTCGCCGACCCGGCCGGGCTCGCCGCCGACTTCACGCAGATGATGGAGACGGCGATGGGCAAGGAGGTCGCGGACGTCAGCCTGCGGCTGTGGACGCCGGTGGGCGTGGAGATCAGGTTCGTCAAGCAAGTGGCGCCCACGGTCGAGGAGTTGACCGAGCGCCGCACGGAGGCGGGCCCACGCGCCGGGGACTACCCCACGGGGTCCTGGGGCGACGAGTCCCGGGATTACCACATCTGTGTACATGTGCCGGGCGCCGAGCTGGGCCAGGAGATGCTCGCGGCCCGGGTCTCGCTGATCGTGCCGAGTGAGGACGGCAGCGCGCAGACGCTGTCGCAGGGCCTGGTGCGGGCGGTGTGGACGGACGACATGACGGCCTCCACATCGATCAATCCGCAGGTCGCGCACTACACGGGCCAGGCGGAACTGGCACAAGTCATCCAGCAGGGACTCGACGCCCGCAAATCGGGAGATGTCGACGGCGCGACGGCGAAACTGGGCCGCGCGGTGCAGCTCGCCGGCGCCTCGGGCAACGCCGATACGGCGAAACTGCTTTCGAAGGTGGTGGACGTCGTGGACGCCGCGGCAGGTACTGTTCGATTGAAGGCGAAGGTCGCCGAGGCCGACGAGATGACACTCGAGACCCGGTCGACGAAGACCGTTCGCGTGAAGAAGCAGTAGCGCGGCGCGCACGCGCCGTTCGACCCACAGCGATGCATGACAGCGATGCACGACGGCGTGCACCGCAGCGTGCACCACAGCGATGTACGGCCCTCGGGCCGGAGAAGGAGAGGGGGAAGCGCCGACATGCCGACCTGCCCGAACGGACACCAGTCGGGTTCCGATGACTGGTGCGAGGTCTGCGGTCACCGCATGGCCGGTGCCGTCCCGCCCCCGCCGCCTCCCCCGCCCCCGGCCCCGGCCGGGTACGGCTATCCCCCGCCGCCGCCCGGCCAGGACCCGGGCTTCCCGCAGCCCGCGCCGGGCCGCCCGCATCTGGCCGCCGTGCCGGATCCGGCCCCCGAGGCGGAGCTCTGCCCGCAGTGCCGCACCCCCCGCGAGGCGAACGCGCCGTTCTGCGAGGAGTGCCGCTGGAACTTCCTGACGAACACGGCCACCTCGTACACTCCGGCCGCGCCGAACCCGCCGCTGCCGAGCACGCAGGGCGGCCCCGGCCCCGGTCGCGGCCCCGGCCCCGGTCGCGGCCCCGGCTCAGGTCGCGGACCCGGGCTCGGTCATGGCCCTGGTCACGGCCCCGGCCCGGGCATGCCGCCGGGCCCGAACCCGGCGCAGCAGTTCCAGCAGCCCCCGCCGGGATACGAGTACCAGGGCTCGCGCCCCTCGCAGATGAACCGCCCCGCCGAGCCGATCCCGCCGTTCGGAAACGGCGGCGGCCAGCAGGGTCCGGGGCAGCAGGGTCCGGGTCAGCAGGGCCCCGGTCCGCACGGCCCCGGCCCCGGCCAGCACGGTCAGCCCGGCCCGCAGGGCCACCCCGGTCAGGGTCATCCCGGTCAGGGTCATCCCGGTCAGGGCCACCCCGGTCAGGGCCATCCCGGTCAAGGCCAGATGCCGCCCGGCGCCCCGCAGGCGTTCCAGCAGCCGGGCCCGCCCGCGCCCCCCGCGTTCCCGCAGGGACCCGGCGCGCCGCAGGGCCCGCCGCCGCCCGGCCCGTCCTTCGGCGGCGGAGACGACGACTGGGTGATCTCGCCGCCCTCGGCCCAGGCCCCGCCCACCGCTCAGGCCCCGCCCGCCGCTCAGGCCCCGCCCTCGGCCCAGGCTCCGGCCCCGACCCAGGCCCCGCAGGAACCGTTCCAGACCCAGGAGCCCTTCCGCTCCCAGGAACCGTTCCAGTCTCAGGAGCCCTTCCAGCCCCGGGAACCGTTCCCGCAGGGCCCCGGGCAGCCGCAGGCACACCAGCCCCAGGCGCAGCCCCAGCAGGGCCCCGGCACGTGGACGGCGACGATCGCTCCCGACCGCGAGTACTTCATGGCGATGATGCAGCGCAGCGGCCCGGAGGCATCGGGCCTGAACCTGCCCGCGTACTCGCCGGAGCAGCAGCGCCCGCTCGTCGGCAACCAGCTCACCATCGGCCGCCGTCGGCACTCCACCGGCGACACCCCGGACATCGACCTGTCGGTGCCGCCGGAGGACCCGGGCGTCTCTCACCAGCACGCGGTCCTGGTCCAGCAGCCGGACGGCAGCTGGGCGGTCGTCGACCAGAACTCGACCAACGGCACCACGGTCAACGGCGGCGAGGAGCCCATCCAGCCCTTCGTCCCGATCCCGCTCCAGGACGGCGACCAGGTGCACGTGGGCGCCTGGACGACGATCACGGTCCGCCGCGACTGAGCCGGATCGAAGACAGGCTCTAAAGCGGCCAGACGTACGGCCCTTCGGGGTCGTCCAGCCAGGCCCATTCGTACGGCCCCCGCACGGTGATCCCGAAGCGCTCGCGCACCGGCAGCCCCTCGCGCTGCCACAGCGCGAGCGCTTCGTGCGGATCGAGGCTGCCCGCGGTCAGCTCGAGAAGGAAGCGGAAGAGCTCGTTCTGCAGGGCTCCGCGCGGCAGGCCCCCGATGTGCTGCTCGTACGGGGCCCGCGCGTCACCGCCGCGCAGCGGTACGAAATAGGCGGGCGTGTGCAGGAAGCGCCCCTCGGCGTGCTCCGCGTCCGCGACGGTCAGCGCGATCAGGCCGGTGGCCAGCGGCGCGAGGATCCGGGCGCCGGGCCTGCACTGGCCGAGCCAGGCCCTGGGCACCGAGGTCAGGGTGCAGGTGGCGATGATCCGGTCGTAGGGCGCGCGCTCGGGGCAGCCGGCCGCGCCGTCCCCGGTCACCACGGCCGGACGGTAGCCCGCCGCCGCCAGGTGCTGGCGCGCGGACTCCGTGATCTCGGGGTCCAGGTCGACGGTCGTGACGTGGTCGTCGCCGAGCCGGTGGGCGAGCAGCGCCGCGTTGTAGCCGGTGCCCGCGCCGATCTCCAGCACGTCGCAGCTCTCGCCGTCCGGCACAGCCAGCTCCGCGAGCATCTTCGCCATCAGGGACGGCTGGCTGCTGGAGGAGACGAGCTCCCCGTCGCGCACGCGGGTCGCCAGCGGGGTGTCGGTGTAGCAGCCGCGCAGCCAGCGGGCGCGGCGCCGTTCGTCGGGGTCCTCGCCCCACAGGCGCTCGTACCCACCGCTCGCGCCCACGTAGTAGTAGGGCACGAACAGGTGCCGCGGGACGGCCTCGAACGCCGCCCGCCAGGCAGGGGCCTCCTGCCAGGCCCCGCTCGCCCCGATCTCGCGCACGAGGGCGGCCCGGGCGTCGAGGACATGGACAGGATCGGCTTCCATGGGTCCACTGTGCTGCGCCGACGGCCGCGATGCGAGTGGCGGAACCCGGCCGGGGGCCACCCCGCCGTCCCGGGGATGGTCATGGATGACCATGGACCATCCATGAATGACCATGGATGGTCCTAAGCCTTCCGTACTCGGCCGCCCCGTCTGAGACCATGGAACGTGTGAAAGAGATCCCGCGCGGCACGCTTCAGGAGCAGACCTACTACGAACAGGTCGGCGGCGAGGAGACCTTCCGGCGCCTGGTGCATTTCTTCTACCAGGGGGTCGCGGAGGACCCGCTGCTCCGGCCGATGTACCCGGAGGAGGACCTGGGCCCGGCCGAGGAGCGCCTCGCGCTCTTCCTCATGCAGTACTGGGGCGGTCCTCGTACGTACAGCGACAACCGCGGCCACCCCCGCCTGCGCATGCGGCACGCGCCGTTCACCGTCGACCGGGCCGCGCACGACGCCTGGCTGAAGCACATGCGCACGGCGGTCGACCAGCTCGGCCTCTCCGAGGAGCACGAGCGGACGCTGTGGAACTACCTGACGTACGCGGCGGCGTCCATGGTCAACTCCGAGGGCTGAGGCCCTCCCCCCTGCCCGTCCAGCCTCTCGTCGGCCCCTCGTCGGCCCCTCATGTCAGGGTCCCGTTTGCCCTTTCTGTCAGCGCTCTCGCCCCTTCCGTAACTGCCTTCCCTCTGAAAACATCCGGTAACTGCCGGGGGGCGGAACAGCGGCACAGGCACAAGCACACGCCCATGCGCACCTGCATGCGCGGGCAGGGGCACGGGGGGTCGACCGGGTGACAGGGTTCGTTCTTCTGCGCGTGCGTGCCCACCGGCTGCTGCTCGCCGCCGCGCTCCTCGCCATCCTGCTCACCACGGCGGTCCTCGCCACCCTCACCGCGTTCTCCGGGGCGATCGGCGACGCCGCGCTGCGGCACACCCTGCGCACCCGCTCCGCGGACCCGGCGGCGCTCGTCGTCCGCAGCCAAGTCGCCTCGCGCGAGGACGAGTCGGCGGACCGCGCGGTACGGGACGGGGCGCGGCGCACCTTCGACGGCCTCCCCGTGCGACTGCTCTCCCTGACCCGCTCGGGTACGTACGCGCTGCCCGGCAGCCGCCACGCGGACCAGCCCGACCTCACCCGCTTCGCGGCCCTCGACCGCTCCAGGCTCCGCCTCACCAAGGGCAGTTGGCCGAGTGCCGACGGCAGCGCGCAGCGGCGGACCGGCCACGGCGAGCGCCCCGTCGAGGTGGCTCTGCCCGAGGCCGCGGCCGCCCGGCTCCGCCTCGGCCCGGGATCGGCCCCCGTCACCCTCACCGACCGCCTGACCGGCCCGAAGGTCACCGTCCGTGTCACCGGCGTCTACCGCCCCGCCGATCCCGCCGATCCGTACTGGCGCCTGGACGAGCTGGGCGGACGCGGCCTGCGCCAGGGCGTGTTCAGGGTGTACGGGCCGCTGCTCGTCGACCCGGCGGTGCTCACCGGCTCGCGCGTCACCGCCGACGGCACGCAGTGGCTGGCCACCGCCGATTTCGAGGCCGTCACCACGGGCCGTATCGGCGCGCTGCGCGACGCGGCCGCCAAAGGCCCCGCCGCCCTCGTCAAGAGCCCTGCCCTGAGCGGCAGTCCGAGCGCCACGACCGCGCTGCCCGACGTTCTCGACCGGGCCGAACGCGCGCTGCTCGTGTCCCGATCCACCCTGCTCATCGTCGCCCTGCAGCTGATCATGCTCGCCGGTTACGCGCTGCTCCTGGTCGCCCGGCTGCTCGCCGCCGAACGCGGCGGTGAGACCGAACTGCTCCTCGCCCGGGGCGGCGCACGGAGCCGCGTCGCGTGCCTCGCGGCGGTGGAGGCGCTGCTGCTCGCGCTGCCCGCCGCCGTCCTCACACCGCTCCTCGCGGGCCCGCTGACCGGGCTGCTCGCCGGGCAGGGCGCCCTGGCGCGGACCGGTCTCCACCTGGACGTGTCGGCGAGGGCCGCCGTCTGGTCGGCCGCCGCGGTCACCGCCCTCGGCTGCGCGCTCGCGGTGGTCACGCCCGCCCTTTCGGCCACCGCGGGCGTACGGCGCTCCGTACGGGCCGCCGCGCTGCCCGCGCCGCTGCGGGCGGGCGCGGACGTGGGGCTCCTCGTGATCGCCGCGGTCGCGTACTGGCAACTGGACAGCCGCACTTCGGGCTCGGGCGCGCTCAGCGACGACCGGTCCGGGCAGCTCGGCATCGACCCGCTCCTGGTGGCCGCGCCCGCCCTCGCGCTCCTCGCCGGCACCGTGGTCACGCTGCGTCTCCTGCCGCCCGCCGCCAGGCTCGCCGAGCGGTGGGCGGCGAAGGGGCGCGGGCTGCCAGGGGCGCTCGCGGGCTGGCAGCTCAGCAGGCGGCCGCTGCGCGGGGCGGGTCCTGTGCTGCTGCTCGTCCTGGCCGTGGCGATGGGGCTGCTGGCCATCGGGCAGGGCGCGTCATGGAACCGTTCTCAGGAAGACCAGGCGGACTTCCGGGCGGGCGCCCAGATCCGGGTGCTCGGCAGCCGGGTGCCGGAGAGCGAGCAGTGCAAGGTCTTCGGGGCGCTGCCCGGGGTGCGGGCGGCCGCGCCCGCGACCCGTTTCTCCATGGAACTGTCCGACGACCGGCAGGCCACGGTCCTGGCCCTCGACATGACGCACGCGGCGGCGGGACTGCTGATCCGCGGGGACGACGGAAGCGGGGACGACGGGGGCGATGAGGGTGGCGGGAGCCGCGAGGGTGGCGGGGGCCGTGCGGCGGTCGCGGCGGCGCTCGCGCCGGGACCGGCGCGGCGCGAAGGGAGCTCCCCGCTGCGGGCCGTCGTGACGGACGCGTTCCTGCGGGCGGGCGGCGCGAAGGTCGGCGCGAGCATGGACGTGCCGACGGGGAAGGGAACGCTGCGGGTGCGGATCGTGAAGGCGGTACGGGAGCTGCCGACGACCGCGGCGCAGGACGGGGCGGGTTCGGGTGCGTCCGTCGGCGGTGAGGGCTCCGGCGCCTCCGGGGGCGGTCCGGACGGCGGCGCCGTGCTGCTCGACCTGCCGAGCGTGAACGCCCGCCTCGCGGACACCGGCAAGACCCCGCTGCCCCCTACGGAGTGGTGGCTGACCACCCGGCGGGGCACCGCCGACCGGACGGCCGCCGCTCTGCGCGCCCGCCCCGACGTCGACCCCGACCAGATCCTCGTACGCGATGAGATCGCCACGGAGCTGCGCGACGACCCGCTCGGCGCGGGCCCGCAGTCGGCGCTGCTCGCGGTCGCCGCGGCGGCCGCCGCCCTTGCCGCGGTCGGCTTCGCGGTGAGTGCGGCGGGGTCGCTGCGCGAACGGACCGCGGAGTTCGCGGTGTTGCGCGCGCTCGGTGCCCCGCGCCGCCGCCTCGCCCTGCTGATCGCGGCGGAACAGGGCTTCCTCCTCGGCCTCGCGCTCCTGGTGGGCCTGGGCCTCGGCGTGGCCCTGACCCGCGCCGTGGTCCCCCTGATCGTCCTCACCGGCGAGGCGACCCAGCCGGTCCCCCCGGTCTTGGTCCAGCTCCCCGTCGCCCGGGCCGCGACCCTGCTGGCCGCGGTCGCCGCCGTCCCCCTCCTGATCATCACGGCTCTCTCGCTGCGCCGCGGCGACCCCACGGTGTCCCTGCGCCACGACGGGAGCAACTGACATGCGCCTCCCCGTCCCGGTGCCCCCCGCCACCCCCGTCCCCGTACCCCCAGCCACCCCCGTTCCCGCTCCCTGGACCCGCACCCGCCTGCGCACCGCCCCGGCCCCCGCCGCCGCCCTCGCCCTCCTCGTGGCCGCCACCGCCTTCCTCGCCGCCCTCTTCCCCCGCGCGGTCGACGCGTACGAGAGCGAGGGCGTGCGCGCCGCCATCACCGACGCGGGGCCCACTCGCAACGGGCTCGAACTCGCCACGCTCGCACCGGGTCTGGAGAAGCCCCAGCGCGAACGCGACGACGCCCTGCGCCCCGCGTACCTGCGGGAGCGTTACGAGAAGACCCTCGGCGCCCTGCCCGCGCCGATCCGCGCCGACACGACGCAGTCCGCGTACGGCGTGCGGACCCTCAAGGCCCCGTCGGCGACGGACCGTTGGCTGCCCCGGCTCGATCCGATCGATCCGGCGTTCACGCTCGCCGCACAGGCCGGGACCGGCGACCACGCGCGCGTACGGGAGGGCAGGCTGCCCAGCGGGAAGGGCAGCACGTCGGACAGCCGCCGCGTCGAGGCGGCCGTCACCGCGGACACCGCGCGCGTGATGCACGTCAAGGTCGGCGCGGACATCCACCTTGCCCCCGAACTTGCCGATCCCGTCACCGTCCACATCACCGGCATCCTGGAACCGCTGCGGCCGAAGGGCGCCTACTGGTCGTTCGACCAGGTCCTGCGCACCCCCGCCGAAGTCATGGTGGCGCGCAAGAGCATGCCGCTCAAACGCTGGCACGCGGGGCTGCTCCTCGCGCCCGATGCGGGCCCGGTCGTGGCGGCCGTCGACCGGACCCCGCAGCAGTACTGGCGCGTCGCCCCCGACCCCGGTGGCCTCACCGCCCGCGACCTGCCGGCCCTCAAGAGCCGGATCGCCTCCCTCGAAAGGGGCCCGCTGCTCCGCGAGTTGCGCTCCTTCACGGACCCGGAGGCACTGCTCTCCACCGATCTGGACAAGGTTCTCACCGAGCACGCGGGGCTGCGGGACGCCGTCGCGCCGGTGGTCGCCGTCGCCGCGTACGGCGTGGGCGGGGTGGCCGCCGTCGTCCTCCTGATGACCTGCGCGCTGAGCGCCGCACGGCGCCACGACGAGCTGGCGCTGCTCCGCTCCCGCGGCGCCTCCGTGCTCGGCATCGCGAGGCGGCTGCTCGCCGAGACGTCCGTGGTGGCGGTGCCCGCGGCGGCTCTCGGCCTGCTCGCGGCGGTCCTCGTCGTGCCGGACGCGCGCGTGGGTCCCGCGGTGGGTGCGGCGGCCGCCGTCTGCGTCCTCGCGTGCGCGGCGCTGCCGGTACGGGCGGCGCTCACGCACCGCAGGCCCCGGGCCCACGCGGGCCGCGGGGACCTCGCCACGGCCCGCCCGTCCCGGCGCCGCACCGTCGCCGAACTGGTACTGCTCGTCCTGGCGGTGGGCGCGGTGGAGTCGCTGCGGCGGCGGGGCGTGGGGGACACAGGGACCGGGAGCGGTACGGGAGGCGGCGGCGCCGAGCGCGGTGGCGCGGGCGGCTCGGTGGACTGGCTGGTCAGCGCCGCCCCGCTGCTGGTCGGCAGCATCGCGGCGCTCCTCCTCGTACGCCTCTACCCGCTGCCGCTGCGGCTGCTCATGCGCCCGTTCGCGCGCCGCCGCGGCCTGCTCGGCTTCCTCGCCACGGCGCGCGCGGGCCGGTCGTCGACCGCTCAGCTCCTGCCGCTGCTCGGTCTGCTCCTCGCGCTGACGACGGCGTCGTTCGGCGGTTCGGTCCTTGCCGGTGTGCAGGACGCCCGGGACCGCACGGCGCTTCTCGCGGTGGGCGCGGACGCCCGAGTGACCCGGGACAACGCCCCGCTGCCCCCGCACTTGGCCGACGAGGTGCGCCGGGCGCCCGGGGTGCGCGGCGTAGCGGCCGTCCACATCGACTGGGACCTCTCGATGCCCGACGGCTCGGAGGTGCCGCTGGTCGCCGCCGACCCGGCGACGTACGCGCGCCTGACGGGCACGACCGGCCTGGGCCCGCTCTCCGCACCGGATCTCGCCGCACCGGATCTCGCGGCGCCGCGGGCGAAGGGCGCCGCCCCCGCGCCCGCTGTCCCCGCCCTCGCCTCCCCCGATGTCGCCCGCAGACTCGGCACCGGCCCCCACACCTTCCGTACCCCGGCAGGCACCTTCACCGCGAAGATCACCGCCACCCGTACGACGACGCCCGCGGTCCCCACCCAGGGCGCCTTCCTCCTCATCGACCGCCGCGCGCTCCCGAAGGCGAAGGACACCACTCTCCTCGTGACGGGAGGCGGCGTCACCGGGAAGGCACTCGCGCAGGCGGCGGGCCCGACGCCCGGCAAGGCGGCGGGCCCGACGCCCGGCAAGGCACCCGGCAAGGCACCCGGCAAGGCGCTCGACATCCGCCTCCGCACCGCCGAACGCGCCGCGCTCACCGACTCCCCCCTGCAGAGCGGCGCCGAACACGTCTACGTGGCCGCCGTCACCGCCGGAGCCGGTTACGCCGCCCTCGCCGTCCTGCTCTCCCTCCTGCAGTCCGCACCGCAGCGCGCCGCGCTCCTGGCCCGGCTGCGCACCATGGGCCTCGGCGCACGCCAGGGCCGTCTCCTCCTGGCCCTGGAAGCCCTGCCGCAGGCGCTGCTCGCGGCGGTCGGCGGGGCGCTCGCGGGATGGGCCGCGGTCGAGCTGCTCGCGGACGGCCTCGATCTGCGCCGCATCGCCCTGGCCGCGCGCGGCGGCCTCACGGGCCTGGGCGACAGCACGCTGCGGGCCGATCCGTGGTCCCTGCTGCTGCCCGCCGCGGGCGTCGTCGCGCTCACCGCGGGCGTGGCGTTCGCCCAGGCCTGGTGGACCACCCGGCGCACCCCCGCCGCCGACCTGAGAGCAGGAGACAACCAATGACCGGTATGGGTACGGGCGCGGATACGGGCACGAGTACGCGCACGGGTACAGGCACGAGTACGCGCACGCGTACGCGTACAGGCACGGACACCACGGCGCCCCCGCCGTCCCTCGCCGACCTGGAAGCCCGCGCGGCCGCCCGCCGCGACCTGCCCTCCTACGGCCACGACGCGCTGATCAGCTGCGACCGCCTGGTCCGGGTCTTCGCGACGGACGGCGTCGAGGTGCAGGCGCTCCAGGGCCTCGATCTCCTGGTCAGCGAGGGCGAGTTGATGGCCCTGGTCGGCGCCTCCGGAAGCGGCAAGTCGACGCTGATGAACATCCTTGCGGGCCTCGACGAGCCGACCGCGGGTGCGGCGCGCGTGGCGGGCCACAGCCTTCTCGCCATGAGCGCGAAGGAACGCCTGCGCTACCGGCGTGACGTGGTCGGCTTCGTCTGGCAGCAGACCGCCCGCAACCTGCTGCCGTACCTGACGGCAGCTCAGAATGTGGCGCTACCGATGCAGTTGAGGGGCCGCTCCGCCCAAAGCCGCCCGGACCGGCCCGGGAAACACGCGAAGAAATCTGAACGCGCCCTGCACCTACTGGAGTTGCTCCAGGTGTCGGACTGTCGCGACCGCCGCCCCCACCAGATGTCCGGCGGTCAGCAGCAGCGCGTCGCCATCGCGGTGGCCCTGGCCAACGACCCCGCGGTCCTCCTCGCCGACGAGCCCACCGGCGAACTGGACTCGCACACGGCGGAGCAGATCTTCGCGGCGTTCCGCACCGCCAACGAGGAGCTCGGCACCACCATCGTCATCGTCACCCACGACCAGGCGGTCGCCTCCGAGGTCCGCCGCACGGTCGCCATCCGCGACGGCCGCACGTCGACGGAGGTCCTGCGCCGTACGGAGGTCGACGCCGCCACCGGCCAGGAGTCCCTGATCTCCCGCGAGTACGCGATGCTGGACCGGGCGGGCCGCCTCCAGCTCCCCGCCGAGTACACGGCCGCCCTGGACATGCGGGACAGGGTCGCCCTCGAACTGGAACGGGACCACATCGCGGTACGCCCGGACGACCGGGACTGACCGTCACTCCCTCACGCGGGCGTGACGGTGAGGCCTCCGACACCGGCCCGGCGCACCGCGACGGACCCGTAGGCCGTACGCAGCCGCAGCCACGCCCCCGACGAGAGCAGCGTCAGGGCGTCCCCGCGCAGGAATCCCAGGGACTGCGCCGCGTGGGCGGCCCGCACCGGCAGCTGTGTGTCGCCGACGGTCCTGGACCAGATCTCCCGCCCGACCCGGTCGAGCTCGGCCCGCACCCGCCGTTCGGCGGGCAACTCCTCGATACGGGAACGGAATTCGGCGACGGCCGCCTGCACGACGGCCCGCAGTACGTCCGGAACCGGCAGCCCCGGCTCCGGCCGCCAGCCGCCACGCGGCGGCAGCACGCCCGCCCACGGCGGCCCGGTGACGGCCTCCGGCACGCCCGCCACACCCTTCGCCGTCCCGGACTCCACCGATTCGCCGACACGCTCCAGGAACTCACCGGCGGAGACGGTGACGTCGAGCGTGGTGTCGAGCCCGTCCTCGTACGGCTTGGCGAGCCGCGCCGTCCGGATGACGAGCACCTCGAACGACGGCGGCCGCCCGAACACGGCGAGCGTGTCCCCGGCGGCCTGCAGCCGCACCGCGGCTGCCTTGTCGTAGTGGATCAGCCGGGCCAGGAAGGCGGCGAGGTCCGCCGCCTCCCCGGCATCGGCGAAGTGCAGCCGCGTGGTCATGCGGCAAGCGCCCCCGAGCCACTGTCGGCGCTGTCGTCGGCGTACGTCTCCAGGACCGCCCGCTCCTCGGCGGTGATCCTGCGGGGCCGCTGCGCCTCCAGGTCGAAGGGGACGACCACGGTCGAGGCCCGCACATACACCTGGTCCGCGTCCTTGATCTGGTACGCGACGGTCAGCGACGCCGCACCGATCTTCGTCACCCACGACTCGATGGTGACCGGCTCGTGCCGGTGCACCAACGGCCGTACGTAGTCGATCTCGTGGCGGGCCACGACCGAACCGCCCGAGAACGAGGGGGAACCGTCACCGGGCGCGAGCCGGAACATGAAGTCGATGCGCGCCTCTTCCAGATACCGCAGGAAGACGACGTTGTTGACGTGCCCGAAGGCGTCCATGTCCGACCAGCGCAACGGGCATTGGTATATGTGTCGAGCCACAGTCGCCTCAGCCTCGCGTGAGCTTCTTGTAGGTGGCACGGTGCGGGCGGGCCGCGTCCGCACCGAGACGCTCGATCTTGTTCTTCTCGTACGACTCGAAGTTGCCCTCGAACCAGTACCACTTGGAGTCACCCTCGTAGGCGAGGATGTGCGTGGCGACCCTGTCGAGGAACCACCGGTCGTGGGAGATCACGACGGCGGCACCCGGGAACTCGAGGAGCGCGTTCTCGAGGGAGGACAGGGTCTCGACGTCCAGGTCGTTCGTCGGCTCGTCGAGGAGGAGCAGGTTGCCGCCCTCCTTGAGGGTCAGCGCCAGGTTCAGGCGGTTGCGCTCACCACCGGAGAGCACACCCGCAGGCTTCTGCTGGTCCGGACCCTTGAACCCGAAGGCGGAGACGTACGCCCGCGAGGGCATCTCGACCTGCCCGACATTGATGTAGTCGAGCTCGTCGGAGACGACGGCCCACAGCGTCTTCTTCGGGTCGATGTTGGCGCGGCTCTGGTCGACGTACGAGATCTTGACCGTGTCGCCGACCTTGATCGCGCCGGAGTCCGGCGTCTCCAGGCCCTGGATCATCTTGAACAGCGTGGTCTTGCCCGCGCCGTTCGGGCCGATGATGCCGACGATGCCGTTGCGCGGCAGCGTGAAGCTCAGGTCATCGATGAGCACCTTGTCGCCGAAGGCCTTCGAGAGGTTCTCGACCTCGACGACGATCGAACCGAGCCGCGGGCCCGGCGGAATCTGGATCTCCTCGAAGTCCAGCTTCCGCATCTTGTCGGCCTCGGCCGCCATCTCCTCGTAACGGGCGAGGCGCGCCTTGGACTTGGCCTGCCGCCCCTTGGCGTTGGACCGCACCCACTCGAGCTCTTCCTTGAGCCGCTTGGCGCGCTTCTCGTCCTTGCGGCCCTCGACCTTGAGACGGGTCTGCTTCTTCTCCAGGTACGTGGAGTAGTTGCCCTCGTAGGGGTGGGCGCGACCGCGGTCGAGCTCGAGGATCCACTGGGCGACGTTGTCCAGGAAGTACCGGTCGTGAGTGACCGCTACGACGGCACCGGCGTACTGGGAGAGGTGCTGCTCCAGCCAGTTCACCGACTCGGCGTCGAGGTGGTTGGTGGGCTCGTCGAGGAGGAGCAGGTCGGGCGCCTCGATGAGGAGCTTGCAGAGCGCGACGCGGCGCTTCTCACCACCGGAGAGGGTGGTGACGGGCCAGTCGCCGGGCGGGCAGCCGAGCGCGTCCATGGCCTGCTCGAGCTGGGCGTCGAGGTCCCACGCGTTGGCGTGGTCCAGGTCCTCCTGGAGCTTGCCCATCTCCTCCATGAGCGCGTCCGAGTAGTCGGTCGCCATGAGCTCGGCGACCTCGTTGAAGCGCTTGAGCTTGCCCATGATCTCGGCGGCGCCGTCCTGGACGTTCTCCAGAACGGTCTTCGACTCGTCGAGCTGCGGCTCCTGCATGAGGATGCCGACGCTGAACCCGGGCGAGAGGAACGCGTCACCGTTGGACGGCTGCTCGAGCCCGGCCATGATCTTCAGCACCGTGGACTTACCGGCGCCGTTGGGACCCACGACACCGATCTTGGCGCCAGGAAGGAAGCTCAGGGTGACGTCATCAAGAATCACCTTGTCGCCGTGCGCCTTGCGCGTCTTGCGCATGGTGTAGATGTACTCAGCCAAGAGAAACCGTCCGGCAATCAGTGAGTGGGCAGATACACCCCATCTTGCCTGACGGCCACCTACCGGGGGAAACCAGTATGGCTGGGGGGCCATGACCTGGACGTTCCTTGACCGCTTGGGGTAATTACCCGGTCACTGGTTGTCGTTGCCGGTCCCTCCGGGTTCAGCATCCAGCGGCGAATCGTCCTTCCTGCGGAGGAAGAAGACCGCAGCGCCGCCGAGGACGACGAACACCACCGCGATGCCCACGATCAGCGGCGTATTGCTGGAGCTGCCGGTCGCCGCCAGGTCGCCGCCGCCCGAGGTGCCGCCCGAGGTGCCGCCCGCCGAGGCGGGGCTGGGCTCGGAGACGGGCTGGGCCTTGCTGTTTACGGTCGCGGCGCCCTCGGTCCGGCAGTCGAGCACGCCCTTGAAGCGCTTCTCGAAGCCGTCCGGGCCCTTGATCGTGAAGTCGTAGGGCTGATCCTCTTGCAACGGTATCGTCACCGTCTGTGACGCGCCCGCCTTGACGGTGTGCTCGACGCCCATCAGCCGGAACGTGAACGGCTCGTCGCCCTTGTTGTCCGCGGCGATGTCGATACCGCTCTTCGCGCAGTTCTTCTCCGCCGAGAGCGCGGGCACCGCTCCCTTTTCGGCCCAGTTCGCCGTCGCCGTCGCCGAGACCGTCGACTCGCTGGAGCCCGCGAGTATCTGCGTCTGGCTCCTGGTCTCGGACGCGAAGGCCCGCCCGACCGGCACGGTGGTGGACGCCTGCAAGGAGAGCGCCGCCGAACCGTCCGGGGAATCCTTCGGCACGTCGAAGTACAGGCGGCTGCCGTTGTGCGCGGACTTCACGGCCTTGCCGTTCTTGCCGACGGCCTTCACGCCGCTCGCCACGGAGTCCGCGGGCGGGGTCACCGTCACCGAGTCGGCGTCGGTCCGCACGGTCACCGGGCCGAGCCGCTCCCCCGCGCGCCCCGACACGGCGGGCGGGTCGAGCGTCAGCGACGCCTTCGGCTCCGCGCTGTCGCGCGCACTGTGGAACAGGTAGTCGGCGAGCTTCTCGGCCTTCGGGTCGATGGCGTCGACCTTCGCGCCGTCGGAGTACCGCCAGATCGCCACCTGTGTGCCCGCGGCGGCGGTCTGCTCGGTGAGGGAGCGCACGCCCGCCTTTCTGGCCAGCGCCGCGAGGTCGTTAACCTGCGGGTACGAGTGCTGCAGGATCCAGCGGATCTTGCCCGCGTCGCGGTTGGCGTTGAGCGAGGTGCCGCTCCAGGGGGTCTCCTGGTACTTGGCGTCATTCTGCGTGGGGTTGAGGATGTCGACGCAGTACGTCTGCAGGGTGCCGCCGCCCTCCACGGTCATCTCGAAGAGCCCCGCGGGCACCTGCTGCGAGCTGCCGTTGTCATGCACGACGGCCTGGTCGTACGTCTGCAACCCACCCAGCGTCGCGGTCGCGCCGCCCTGGTGCTGCGGCGCCTCTTCCGCCACGGCGGCGGTGGCGGCGGTCATCCCTCCCGCCACCGCCAGCGCCGCCGCCATGGTCACTGCGGCGAAGCGTGCGGCACCTCGGCTACGTATGGACAACGCAGAAAACACAGAATTCCCCTCCGGGCGGGACCCGTTCACAACGTTGGGGGGTGGTTCCGCCAGCAGACTGAATGGGGCAGGTGTCACCTGCCACCTGGGTGGCATCACCTGCCGACTGCCCCGTGAGCTACGTCCGGCATCCTAAGGAAGCGGTGGATCACGAGCCCCACGCATCCCATCGGACGGCGGATCCGACTCGGAATCGTTATCCCCCAACACCCGCTCCGAGCTGGGCTTATCGACAAATCAACCGACCGCAATCGCCGATAAGCCACACATCGGTCGCCGCCCCGCACCCGTCGCTGACGGCCCGTCATCCGGCGCTCACCGGCTCCTTGCCCCTCGCCCCGGCGATCTCCGTCTCCCGCTCCGCCGCCGGCGTCGTCAGCGCCGGATTGCCCTTCGCCACCCGCCGGAAGGCCGCCGTACCGCGCGACAGATCGTGTCCGACGGCCAGCGCCTCGATGTCCGCCGACGTCCAGTGCTGCCCGCCCCGCTCCTCGTCGCGCACCTTCAACCTGCCCTGCACGATGACCGGTTCGCCCACGGAAACCGAGCCCTGCACGTTCGTCCCGAGCGCCCGCCAGGCCCAGACCGTGAAGAAGTTGGTGTGCCCGTCGTTCCATGTGTTCTGCGCCGCGTCGAAGTACCGCGAGGTCACTGCGAGCCGGAACCGCGCCACCGGCCCCGACGGCAGCTCCCGGTACACCGGTGTCGTCGCGACATTCCCCACTACCGTCACCAAGGTCTCGTTCATCGCCGAACCCCTCCCCCGCCTCGTCCGCTCCTGCCGCCGCGCCCTCCGCGACTGCGATCTCAGACTGCACCGGCCCGCCAGATCCCGCTGAGCCCTGTGGACCACTGCCCGGTTGTGGAAATCCTCGTCACCCGGAAGAGGGAGCGGAAGAGGGAGAGGAGCGGCGAGGGAGAGCGAGAAGGGCGGCAGGACGCCTTGGGTGCCTCACCCCACCGGCGAACCCGACACCCGCACGTACTGCTCCCTGACCTCCCGATAGCGCAGCAGTTCCGCCGCCACCGGATCGAGGACCCGCGCCCGCCCGCACCCGGCTGCCGCCTCGCGCAGCCGCCGTTCCGCCTCGTACCCGTACCTGCGCGCGGGCCCTCGCGCCGCCATCCGGCTCGCCCACTCCACGCACGGGCCTCCCACGATGCCCGCCAGCATCAGCAGTACCGGCACGCCCAGGTTCGGTGTGACGACCCCGATGATCTGCCCCACCAGCCAGATCCCGCCCACCACTTGGAGCAGCGTCATCGCCGCCTGCGCGAGAACGGCGGCCGGCCACCAGCCGGGGCGCGGTGGCCGTCCGAGCGGCACGCCCGCCGTCACCACCAGCTCGTCGAGCACCTCGGGCAGCCCCGCGGCACCGCGTACCGCGGCCTCCCGCACGGCCTGCCCCCAGGGCGCGGGCAGCCCCGATGCCGCCTCGTCGGCCACCGTGCGTACGGCGTGCTCCACGCGCTGGCGCGCCGTCGCCTCCTCGTCGATGGGTGCCAGCGCGGTCGGCGTCGGAGGGCCCTGCGAGGAACGCTTGGCCTCGTACCATCGCCACAGCCTGAGCCAGGGGTCGCCGCACGCCTTGCCCGCATTCCTGCGCCAGGCCCGCTCGGCGGCGTCTCCGGCCGCGGCCGCGCCCACGGCGTCCGCGAGCCGGTCGGCGAACTCCTCGCGCGCCTCCTCGCTGAGCCCGATCCGGCCGCGGTGGCGCCCCGGGTGCGCCCCGGCGACGTACACCGGACGCAGTCGGTCCGTGGCGGCGTCCAGGTCAGCGGAGATCCGGCGAGCCGCGGCGCCCCTCTCCTGGGTGAACTGGCCGAGGGCCTCGCGCAGTTCGCCGACCCCCTCGCCGGTCAGCGCGGAGATCGCGAGGACCGTGGCGCCCGGTTCGCCGTGCTCGCCGAGTGCGACGCCGTCCTCGTCGAGGAGCCGCCGCAGGTCGTCGAGGACCTGGTCGGCGGCGTCCCCGGGGAGGCGGTCGATCTGGTTGAGCACTACGAAGGTGACCTCCGCGTGGCCGGCCATGGGCCGCAGATAGCGTTCGTGGAGCATCGCGTCGGCGTATTTCTCCGGGTCGACGACCCAGATGACGGCGTCGACGAGTGCCAGGATCCGGTCGACGTGCTCGCGGTGCGCGCCGACCGCCGAGTCGTGGTCGGGCAGGTCGATCAGCACGAGCCCCCGCAGTTCGTCGGCGCCCGGTCCCTGCAGTGGCCTGCGGCGCAGTCGACCCGGGATCCCGAGCCTGTCGAGGAGGCCCGCGGCGCCGTCCGTCCAGCTGCACCCGATGGGCGCGGCGGTGGTGGGCCTGCGCACACCGGTGTCCGAGATCATCACTCCGGCGAGGGAGTTGAAGAGCGTCGACTTGCCGCTGCCGGTGGCGCCCGCGACGGCGACGACGGTGTGTTGATCGGAGAGCCTGCGCCGGGCGGCGGCTTCATCGAGGACCCGGCCCGCCTCGGCGAGCGTGCCGCTGTCGAGGCGGGTGCGGGAGAGCCCGACGAGTTCGCGCAGCGCGTCGAGCCGCGCGCGCAGCGGCCCTTCATAAGAAGTGGGGCTCCCCGGAGTGGTGGGGCTCCCTGAGGGGGTGGGGCTCCCGAGGGGGGCGGGACTCGCCGAGGGAGCGGGACTCTTCGCGGGAGCAGGACTCCCCGCGAGGGTGTACGAGCGCACTACGGAGTCGGCGTCCGGGGCCGCACCCCGGGGCCCGCCCGCGACGCGCCGCGCGATGAGCCCGTCGTCCCAGGCACGTTCGGCACCGCTGCCGGGGCCTTCGTCGGTCGTCCCGTCGGTCCCATCGGTCCCGTCGGGCTCGCTCCCCTCGCCGTGGTCGGCGCGGTCGGCGTGATCAGTGACTGCGGTCACCGCGGTCACCTCTCCTTCTGCAGTACGGACAGGGCGGCGATCAGCTCGGCCTGGGGTTCGGGGTGCACCTCTAGGGCGTACAGGGGGGCGAGGCGCCGCTCCCGCTCGACGGTGAGGACCTTCTCCAGGTACTCGCCCAGCAGGCGCGTGCCCCGGTCGCGCAGCCGGACCGCGCTCTGGGCGCCGATCCGTTCGGCGAGGGTCTCTCCCGCCGAACGCGCCCGGTGCCCGCCGAGCAGGGCGGTGGCGAGCAGCGCGGCGACGACCTCGGGGTCGGGGAGGGGGTTCTTGTCGACGCGTTCGATGCCGCGCACCTCGTCCTCGGCGTACTCCTCGAGGACGCGCCGCCACCTGCGGACGGCCATGCCGATGCGGTGCTCGGCGCTCTCCACTCCGGGGTCGCGGTCGGCGAGGCCGGGGGCGCCTGCGGCGGGTTCGCGCCGCCAGACCTCGTCGATGCGCTCGTCGGCGGCAGTGACGGCGCACAGCAGCAGCGCCTCCAGGCTCTCGGCGATGGCGTCGAGCAGTTCGCCCGGGCCGCAGTCGAGCGGGTAGCTGCGCCAGCGCTTGAGGGCGTCGCCCGCCAGCACTCCACCGGCTCGCAAACGCCCCTGCACGCGCGCGTGCTCGTGCTCGTACGCCTCGTCGACGGCGGAGGTGAGCCGGAGCGCGGCCGCGTACTGGGCGGCGACGGCTCCCGCGAGCTCCGGCATCCGGGCGTCGAGGGAGCCGAGGACGCCGTACGCGGTGCGGGCCACGGTCTGGGCGCGGGCTGCGGGTTCCTGGACGCGGTGGGTGAGCCAGGCGCGCAACGGGGCCACGGCGGTGGCGGGCAGCAGCCCGCCACCGCCCGCGGACTCGGGCAGTTCCGGCACGGTGAAGCGCGGCACGTCGCCGAGGCCGGCCTTCGTGAGCAGCGCCCCGTACTGCCGTGACACTTCGGTCACCACTTGGTGGGGCACTCGGTCGAGGACCGTGACGAGGGTGGCGTCGTGCTCCTTTGCGGTGCGCAGGAGGTGCCAGGGGACGGCGTCGGCGTACCGGGAGGCGGTGGTGACCATGACCCACACGTCGGCCGCGGAGATCAGCTCGGCGGCCAGGACGCGGTTGTCGGAGATGAGCGAGTCGATGTCGGGGGCGTCCAGGAGGGCGAGTCCGCGCGGCAGGCTCTGTGCGGTCTCGATCCGCAGGGCGTGCTCCTCCTCGTCCGCCATGGCCCGCGCGTCCAGATCGTCGTCCCTGCCGTCGTCGTCACCGTCCTCCGGAGGGTCGTGCCGGGGCACCCACACGCGCGTGAGGTCGGGCAGGACGCGCATCCCCGAGAACCAGTGGTGATCGTCGGGGTGGCAGACGAGCACCGGCGTACGCGTGGTGGGCCGCAACACGCCCGCCTCGCTGACCTGCTGCCCCACGAGGGAGTTCACGAGGGTGGACTTGCCTGCCCCCGTGGAGCCGCCGACGACGGCCAGAAGGGGAGCTTCGGGCGCCTTGAGGCGGGGCACCAGATAGTCATCGAGCTGTGCCAGCAACTCGTCCCGGTTGGCACGCGCGCGGGGCGCCCCCGGCAGGGGGAGCGGAAAGCGTGCGGCGGCGACACGCTCGCGCAGGGCGGAGAGTGCGTCAAGCAACTGAGGCCGTACGTCCAAGGTCACCACATGCGAAGAATGCCCAATTTTGACGGCTTTCTGAAGCATATGGTGGTCCCTGCGCGCCGATCGGACACAAGGGATGGAAGGGGCGACTGGGGCGCAGGCATAACGAGTGCACAACACCCGGGGCGGGAGACGCCAAAAGCGATGCGAGATTCGCACCTGCCTGCGATTATCAGGATCGCTTCACCGAACCTCCACATCACGGCGCGGAGGCGAAGCATCAGGGACAGGGACCCGGGAGCCCTATCCTTGTCTGCGGCAAGGTCACGGATCACCCCCACATCCGAGCCCCATGCCACCCGGCCACACCCGGCCCCCGTAGCTCAGTGGATAGAGCAGGCGCCTTCTAAGCGCTTGGCCGCAGGTTCGAGTCCTGCCGGGGGCGCAACCGCCTCTCACCTGCGGTGGCGCGTGAGGGGCTCGTTCGTTCGTGTGCGGGGCACATCACTGCGATCGCAGGGGGCCGCTGCCCCGGCTCGCCGTGGTGCGAGCGGGGCTGTGTGTCGGCAGGTGGTTCAGGGGCGTCAGCGATTCGTGGCTGGTCGGTGGATTACTTCTGCTTCACCGGCGGGCACGTGCCCGTGTCTTCGCCGATCGAGTTGATCTCGGCGTTCGAGCGCGAGTCGCCCGCGTAGTTCACCTGGTCCGTGCACTTCTTGTTGGGGTCCTTCGGGGTGCCCGCCGCCGACTTGTCGCCCTTCTCGGGCTGGGGGCACGTGCCGGTCTTCTCGCCGATCGAGTTGATCTCGGCGTTCGAACGGGAGTCGCCCGCGTAGTTGAGCTGGTCCGTGCACTTCGTGTCGGACGACGACTTCTTGACCGGCGGGCACGTGCCCGTGTCCTGGCCGATCGAGTTGATCTCGGCGTTCGAGCGCGAGTCGCCCGCGTAGTTCACCTGGTCCGTGCACTTCTTGTCGGACTTGGCCGGGGTGCCCGCCGGCTTGTCGTCGGTGGTGCCGGACTTCGAGGTGTCCGACTTCGGAGTGTTCTCGGACGCCGCCGACGTGTCGCTCGAGGAAGAGGACGCGTTGTCGCCGCCGTCGCTGTTGCATGCCGTCAGCGACAGGCCGAGGGCCACCGCAGTCATGGTCAGTACCGAGATCTTCCGAGTGCGGATGCCGGTGCGAGTGCGAGTGCCGGTGCCAGTGCCAGTGCGCATGTTGGTGTCTGTCCTCTGTGTGTGTGGGGGGCGCTCGGGAGGAGCGGGGGGGGTGGTGAGCCGGGGGCTGTTCGGCCGTGTGGCTTTCTGTCCTGTCAGATGGTCGGTGCGGTTCGCCCAGTTGCATCTTGATCGTGCTCAGGACACGTTCGTGACATGACAGTGATCACGTCGTGAGGTCCCGCGCCGCCGTAAATCACTGGAACAGCGCCATCGCGCGCGATTACCGTGCTGCCGAACCGAGTTGAGTTGTCCAGTCGAGGACGTGGCCGTTGTACACCGTGTGAGACCTCCCGAGAGCTGAACCGTCGCGTGTCGCACCTGTGCGCCGCGCTTCTTCTTGCTGCGGACTTCTCACTGAAACCGGTGTACTCCTGTGCTCCAGAACTGGGTGGTCATGCCCACCTGCCTGCCCCTCGTCCTGCGCCGTTGCCACACATGCGCGTCCGGACACTTCCGGGCGAACGGCAAATTCCGTGTCAACGCCCATCACAAGCTCCTCGACGCCTGGCTCCTCGCGCTCTGCACCGCGTGCGGGGAGACCGTGAAGCTCACGGTCCTGGAGCGGACGAACGTACGCTCCGTACGACCCGAACTGCTGGACCGGCTGCACGACAACGACCCTGGCCTGGCAGCCGAGCTGCTCCAGGATCCCGGCGTGCGGCGCCGGAACCGCATCGCCCTCGACTGGCGCGACGCCTGGCGTCTCGACACCGGCGAGCCGGATCACCCGGCCCGGGGCGACCACGAGGTGCTCGACGTCTCGGTTCGCTTCGCGGCGCCGATACCTGTGCGGCCCGTGCGGCTGATCGCTGAAGGCTGCGGTCTCGCACGGGCAGAGGTCGAGCGACTCCATGTGGAGGGGAACCTCGTCTCGGCCGTCCGGCTGAGCGGCAGGCTCTCCGGCGACTTCACCTTTCTGCTCAAGTGCTGAGCCTCTGAGGCGTAGTCGGTGACGCGACGGCAGTGGTGGGCGGTAGAAAGGGGGCATGGCCGAGCCTGGGACCCCGCACGGGGGCGTGGATGATGTTGATGCGGTGACCGACGCTGTGTTGGCCGCTTCGCGGCTCCTGACGGGGTTGTCCGCCCGGTGCCTCTCAGCGGTCGAGGACCGGGTGACGCTTCCTCAGTTCCGGATGCTGGCCGCCCTCTCCAACCGGGGCGACACCAAGCTGGTGGCCCTCGCCGAACTGCTCCACGTAGCGCCCTCCACCGCCATGCGGATGGTCGACCGGCTGATCGCCACCGGCCTCGCCGACCGGCAGGCCACCCCCGGCAACCGCCGCGAGACCCGGCTCCGGCTCACCGACGAGGGCCGGCGCACCGTCGCGGAGGTCACGGCACGGCGCCACGCCGAGATCGCCGCGATCGTCGAGCGTCTCGCCCCGGAGCAGCGTTCCTCGCTCGTCGAGGCTCTGACCGCCTTCACCGTCGCGGGTGGCGAACCGGTCTCTCCGGAGACGCACGGCATCTGACTGACCGGCTGTCCCCGGACAGGTCTTACGGAGCGGTGACATCACCGGCGCGGCTCTGTGCCGTGCGCGGTGGCGGGCCTAGCGTGCGGCCCATGCGTGTACTGGTCACCGGCGGAGCCGGGTTCATCGGATCCCATGTCGTCGAGGTGCTGGCGGCGCGCGGGCACGAGCCCGTCGTGTTCGACGTGCGCGAGGACCCGGGTGCGGACGTCCGGGACCGCGACGCCGTCTCCCGCGCCCTGTCCGGCGTGGACGCCGTCTGCCATCAAGCCGCGATGGTCGGGCTGGGCAACGGCTTCACCGACGCGGCGGAGTACGTCTCCCGCAACGACCTCGGTACGGCGATGCTGCTCGGCGCGATGGCCGAGGCCGGGGTGCGGCGGCTGGTCCTCGCCGGATCGATGGTCGTCTACGGAGAGGGGCGGTACGCGTGCGAACGGCACGGGGTCGTGCGGCCAGGGCCCCGGGCCGTCGAGGACCTGGCGGCCGGGCGCTTCGAGCCCGCCTGCCCGGCCTGCGGCTCGGTCCTCGCCCCCGGACTCGTCGGCGAGGACGCCCCGGTCGACCCCCGGAACGTGTACGCGACGACCAAGCTCGCCCAGGAGCACTTGGCGGCCGCCTGGGCCCGGTCGACGGACGGTTCGGCCGTGTCGCTGCGCTACCACAACGTGTACGGGCCCCGGATGCCCCGCGACACCCCGTACGCGGGCGTCGCCTCCTTCTTCCGCTCCGCACTCGCGCGCGGCGAGGCCCCCCGCGTCTTCGAGGACGGAGCGCAGCGGCGGGACTTCGTCCACGTACGGGATGTGGCGGCCGCCAATGTGGCTGCCCTGGAGGCGGGGCCGGGCGGTGAGCGTGGCGTGCTCCGCGTCTACAACTGCGGCAGCGGCGAACCGCACACCGTCGGCGAGATGGCGCGGGCGCTGGCGGCGGCGTACGGCGGGCCCGAGCCCGTCGTCACCGGCGAGTACCGGCTCGGCGACGTGCGCCACATCACCGCGGACTCGTCCCGGCTCCGCGCCGAGCTGGGCTGCGAGGCCGAAGTCGGCTTCCTGGTAGGGATGGCGGAGTTCGCCGGGGCCCGGTTGCGGAGCCACCGAAGCCGGTAGCGGTAATGGGGATGGGGATGGGAGGGATGCTGACGGGGGACGGCTCGGGGTTCAGGCCTCGAGCGTCGGCAGCGTCACCTCGAAGCGGCAGCCTCCCGGGATGTTGCGTACGGCGGCGCGGCCCTGGTGGGCCTCCACGATGCCCCGTACGATCGCCAGGCCCAGGCCCGCCCCGGCGGGAGGCGTACGCGCGTGCGTGCCGCGCCAGCCGGTGTCGAAGACGCGCGGCAGGTCCTCCTCGGGGATGCCGCCGCAGCCGTCGGTGACCGACAGGACCACACCCTCGGACGACCGCTCCGCCGCCACCGCGACCGTGCCGTCGGCCGGTGTCCGGCGGATCGCGTTGACCAGCAGATTGCCGAGGACCCGGCTCATCTCCTTGCCGTCCACCTCCACCGGCACCGGCTCGACGCGGTCGCCCACGAGCCGGACGCCGTGTTCGCGGGCGAGCGGGTCGGCCCCGGCGAGGGCGTCGCCGACCAGGTCGTACAGCGACATCCTGGACGGCGAGAGGGCGAGGGCGCCGACGTGGATGCGGGAGAGCTCGAACAGGTCTCCGACCATGTCGTTGAGGCGCTCGACCTCCGTGCGGATCTGGCGCAGGTAGCGGTCGGGGTCGGTGGCGACGCCGTCCTCCAGCGCCTCGGACATCGCGCGCAGGCCCGCGAGGGGGGTGCGCAGGTCGTGCGAGATCCAGGCGACGAGCTCCCGCCGTGAGGTCTCCAGAGCACGCTCCCGGTCCCTGGACTCGGCGAGCTTGGCGCTGGTCGCCGCCAACTCCCGGCTCAACGCCTCCAGTTCCGCGGTCGCGGGCGCGGCGGGCGCCGCGAAGTCGCCTCCGTCTCCGAAGGAGCGGGCGGCCACCGCCAGTTCACGGCTGCGGGCCACGACCCAGCGGCCGAGCACGAGCGCGGTGGCCAGCGAGACGACGGCCGCCATCGCGACGACGGTGGTGACGACGGTCAGGTCGTGCGGGGAGAGGAACATCGCCCAGGCCACGGCCAGCGTTCCCGCGAGCATCGCGCCCACGGCCACGGAGGCCACGACGGCCAGGGACGCGGTGAGCGAACGGCGCCGGAGCAGCCGCAGCGCGACCGCGCCGAGCAGCCCGGCCGCGACGGCTCCGAGGAAGGCGAACAGGGCGATGAGGAGGGTGTCGCGCACGGTCAGCTCCGGGTGGGGGCGTGCGGTTGGTCGTTCCCGACGAGGACGGAGGGGGCGGATGGGGCGGATGGGGCGGATGGGGCGGACGGGAGGGGCTGGGCGGAGGGGGCGGGTAGGGCGGAGGGGATAGGCGGGACGGGCAGGGCGGACGGGACGGGTAGGGCGGAGGGGATAGGCGGGACGGGCAGGGCGGACGGGAGGGGCAGGGCGGAGGAGGCGAACGGGACGGGCGGGACGGGCGGGACGGACGGGGCGGACGGGACGGACGGGAGGGGCAGGGCGGAGGAGGCGGACGGGATGGACGGGGCGGAGGGGGCGGAAGAGTGCGTCGCGTCCGGCGGCACGGCGGGGCCGGGCCCGGTCACCTCCGCCGGATCGGGCGCCAGACCCGACGCCGGACCCGACGCCGGACCCGACGTCAGATCGGACGCCAGGCTCGACGTCAGATCGGACGCCAGGCTCGACGCCGGATCGGACGCCGGGCTCGACGCCGGATCGAAGCGGTACCCCACCCCCCAGACCGTCTGGATCAGCCGTGGGCGTGCCGGGTCGTCCTCGATCTTGCCGCGGAGGCGGCGCACGTGGACCGTGACCGTGGAGAGGTCGCCGAAGTCCCAGCCCCAGACCTCGCGCATCAGGTCCTCGCGGCTGCACGCGTGGCCAGGGTGCGAGAGGAAGAAGGCGAGGAGGTCGAACTCGCGTAGGGTCAGGGCGAGTTCGGTGCCGTGCTTGGTAGCGCGGCGGGCGGCGGGGTCGGCGGTCAGGCCGGCCGCGCTCAGGGGGCGCGTGGCGGTGCTCGGCCGGGTGCGGCGCAGTACCGACTCCACCCGCAGGACCAGCTCGCGCGGGCTGAACGGCTTCGTGACGTAGTCGTCCGCTCCCACCTCCAGGCCCAGGATGCGGTCGTCCTCGTCCCCGCGGGCGGTGAGCATGATGACCGGTACGGGCCCGCGTCCGCGCAGTCGCCTGCAGACCTCCAGGCCGTCCATGCCGGGCAGCATCAGGTCGAGGACCACCAGGTCGGGCCGGTGCGCGGCGGCGCCGGCCAGTGCGGCGGGGCCGTCCCCCGCGCGGTCCACGACGTAGCCGGCCCGGGCGAGGTATCCGGAGACGACCTCGGCGACGGTCGGGTCGTCGTCGACGACGAGGACCCGTTCGGCCCCGGCGGTCCGGTGGGTACCGGCTCCGGCGGCTCGGTGCGTACCGGCCCCGGCGGCTCGGTGCGTACCGGCCCCGGCGGCCCCGTGCGTACCGGCCCCGGCGGCCCCGTGCGTACCGGCCCCGGCGGCCCCGTGCGTACCGGCCCCGGCGGCCCCGTGCGTACCGGCCCCGGCGGCCCCGTGCGTACCGGCCCCGGCGGTCCGGTGCGTACCGGCCCCAGCCTCTGCCGGATCCTGCGGGTCCTGCGGTTGCTGCTGCTCCATGCCGCCAGCCTCGCACCGCCGCCCCGACCGCGCCGCATCCGAGCGGGCCGCCGCCGCTGACGTCCGTGTTTCGTAAGGACCCGCCACCCGATATGCGCCTTTTGCGCTCGTAGGGTGAAAGTCGTGACGACCCCTCCCCCGGATCCGACGGATCCCCCACAGCCGACGGGTCCCCCGCAGTCGGCAGTCGACGTGGTCCTCCCCTGCCTCGACGAAGCGGGCGCCCTGCCCTGGGTGCTGGCCCGCATCCCGGCGGGCTGGCGCGCCCTCGTCGTGGACAACGGTTCCACGGACGGCTCCGCCGAGATCGCCCGCGGGCTCGGCGCGACCGTCGTACGCGAGACGCGGCGCGGCTTCGGCGCCGCCTGCCACGCGGGGCTGACCGCCGCCACCGCCGACATCGTGTGCTTCTGCGACTGCGACGCCTCGCTCGACCCGTCCGAACTCGTCCCCTTCGTACGGGAAGTGCGCGACGGCGAGGCCGACCTGGTGCTCGGCCGCCGCCGCCCCCGGAGCCGGGGCACCTGGCCCCCGCACGCCCGCGCGGGAAACCTCGCGCTCGCCCGGATGCTGCGCCGCCGCACCGGGCTGCGCCTGCACGACCTCGGCCCCCTGCGGGCCGCCCGCCGCGCGCCCCTCCTCGCCCTCGGCCTCACCGACCGCCGCAGCGGCTACCCGCTGCAGATGGTGGTCCGCGCGGCCGACGCGGGCTGGCGCGTCGCCGAGCACGACGTCCCCTATCTGCCCCGGACCGGCGCGTCGAAGGTGACCGGCACGTGGCGCGGGACCTGGCAGGCCGTACGGGACATGAGCCGCGTCCTGGCCGAACCACCGCTGGCGGCGCCGACTGCTACACGCGAGACGACACCCGCAGCACCACACTCCACCCACCCCACCCGCCCCTCTCCCCCAGGAGGCACCCCCCAGTGACCATCCCGGTGACCATCCCAGTGACCACGCTCCTCGTCATCGCCAAGGAACCGCTGCCAGGGCGGGTGAAGACGCGGCTCACGCCACCCTTCACACCCCATGAGGCCGCCCGCCTCGCGGAAGCAGCCCTCGCTGACACGCTGCGGGCCGTGGCGGACGCGTCCGCGCGGCGGCGCGTGCTGGTCCTTGACGGTGCGTCGGGGCCCTGGCTGCCGACCGGCTTCGAGGTCGTGCCGCAGGGCGCGGGTGGCCTGGACGAGCGTCTCGCCGCCGCCTTCGCGGCCTGTACCGGGCCCACCCTGCTCATCGGCATGGACACCCCCCAGGTGACACCGGAGCTGCTGAGCGTGGACTTCGCCGGGTGCGACGCCCTCTTCGGGCCCGCGGAGGACGGCGGCTTCTGGGCGCTCGGGCTCGCGGAGCCCGACCCCGGGCTGCTGCGGGGCGTGCCGATGTCGACGCCCACGACGGGTGCCGCGCAGCGTGCCCGGCTGATGGCCGCGGGACTGTGCGTACGCGACCTGCCGCGGCTGCGGGACGTGGACACGGCGGCCGACGCGGCGGCGGTCGCGGCCGCGGCGCCGCACAGCCGGTTCGCGGCCCAACTGGCCCGGCTCGGGCCCCCGCAGGGCATGGGGCCGAGGCAGTCCAGGGCGGTCACGGGCCGATGAGCACCGCATACGAGGTGGCACGATGAGCACCGCGCGCGAGGTGGCACGATGAGCACCGCGCGCGAGGTCGCACGACCGGTCACCGCTCCGGGCCACCGTCCGTTCGACGCGCCGCCGCTCTCCTGGGGCGCCGATCCGTACGCCGACGCGCTGCGCGCCGGACGAGGCCCGCTCTTCCTGCGCCGCGCCGACGGCTGGCTGCTGCCCCTTGAGGTGGAGCGCTGGTGCGCGGCGGCCGACGAGGCGGACCTGGGCGTGGTGGAGCACTGTGAAGGGGCCGTGCTCGACATCGGGTGCGGGCCGGGACGGCTCGTCGCCGCGCTCGCCGCGACGGGGCGGCGCGCCCTGGGCATCGACGTCAGCGAGGCCGCCGTCGAGCACACCGCTGAGCTCGGCGGCCAGGCCCTGCACCGCTCCGTCTTCGGGCCGCTGCCGGGCGAGGGCCGCTGGGGGACCGCGCTCCTCATGGACGGCAACCTCGGCATCGGCGGCGACCCCGCCGCCCTCCTGGAGAGGGTCGCCCAACTCCTGGCCCCGGGCGGTCTTTTGCTGGCCGAGACCGCTCCGGTGGACATCGACGAGCGCGTGGACGTCCACCTCGTACCCGCCGGAGACGCGCACGGCCCGTACGGCGCGCACGGCAGCGCCTTCCCGTGGGCCCGCCTCGGCACCCCCGCCCTGCTCCGGCACGCCCGGCGCGCGGGGTGGCGGGACGCTGGTCAGTGGAGCGCGGGCGGCCGCTCCTTCGTCGCCCTGCGCAGCCGGGAACGCAGCCAGGCACGCAGCCAGGAACACAGCCGGGAACACAGCCGGGGCCGCAGCCGCAGCACCAGAAGCAGCGCCGAGCCGCCGAAGAGAGCGGCCGTGATCAGCAGCCAGCGCGCCGCGAACCCGTCGCCCGAGAGCCCGGTGGCGGACGCGTAACGCCCGGACACCTGCCCGGTGATCAGCGGAAACCACACAAGCAGGAGCAGCCCGGAGAGCGCGGCCGGTACGCGTACGTACCCGGCCCGCTCCCGGCGCCGGGCGACCGTCCGCACGAGGGCGCGGTCCGCAAGCGCGTACAGCGGCAGCAGCACCAAATCGTGCACGAGCGCCGCCCCCACGAACCACAGGGCCACACCGAGCGCGTCCCCCGCGAGGAGCCGCACCCCCGCGTATCCGGCGAGCGCGAACGAGCAGGCCAGCAGGAGGAGTCGCAGTGGGCTCCCGATACCGGACACCCGTCCACCGCCCCCGCACTCGCCCCCGCACCCGCACCCGCACCCGCACCCGCACCCCATCACAGCTCTCCGAACGTCATACGAGCCGCCCACTTGGTGTTGAGTACGCCGGGCGCGGCAGGCACGATGATCCGCGCCGGATAGCCGTGGTCGAGGGTCAGGTCCTCGCCGTTGACCTGCACAGCGAGCAGGGAACGGGCGTCCGCGACCTGGTTGGCGCGCAGGGCGGCACGGCGGAACGCGCCGCGCCGTTGCAGGGACTCCACCAGGACGTCCGGCGGCTCGTCGTGGCCGACCAGCGCGGCGAGCTCCCGCAGCCGTACGCCGCGCCACCACTGGTCGGACGTCGACCAGCCCTCTACGCAGGCGATGGGCAACGCGGCGCTGTGCAGGGGGAGTTGGAGCAACTCGGACCGGCCGAGCCGGACGGTTCCGCCGCGCCCGGTGACCACGAGCCGCCACGCGTCCTCACCCGTCTCGCGTGCGTGGATCCCCGCGTACGCGGCCGTCTTGTTGATCTGGAATCCGTTCGGACCGCCGCCCGGCTCCGGGCCGCCGTGCGGGGCGAGCAGCGCGGTCTCGCGCAGCGGCCCTTCGAAGCTGCGGCCGGCCGTCGTGCCGAACAGCAGCAGCGAGCCGCCGCCCACCAGTCCGAGCGCGCCGCGCCGGGACACCGTCGGCCGGTCCGGTCGCGGCGACACCAGCTCACCGGTCTCCGCCTCCCCCTTCTCCTCCCCCTTCTCCTCCTCCTCGCCACCGAGCCGGGATCGGCGCGGCGCGCGCAGGTTGCGCAAGGCCACGGGGACCCGCAGCACCGCGTGCGTGAGGAACGCGGCGAAGAAGACCCAGGCTCCGTAGAAGTGCAGCGGGTAGAAGGAGCCGGGGAAGAGGTAGTCGAGCTGCACGTTCAGTACGCCGGTCACGAACTCGAAGAGCGCGCCGCCCACCAGCAGGAGCAGCGAGAGCCGCTCCAGGCCGTGGGCGAGGGACCGTACGGGCGGCAGCGCGAACAGCTGCGGCACCACCGACCAGAGCTTCGCGAGCAGGACGGGGATCAGGGTGATCCCGAGCGTGACGTGGACGCCCTGCGTGAGCCGGTACAGCCAGGGCGGGTCGGTGGGCCAGGAGAAGAGGTAGAGGTAGAGGCCAAGGAGACCCTTGTCCGGGGTCTTGTCGTTCACCGGCGCGAGGTTCGGGTTGTACGCGGCGTACGAGAGCAGTCCCGTCACGAACAGCACGGTGATGCCGCCGAGCAGGACGACACCGAGCACGGAGGTGAACCAGGGGCCGCGCACGGGGCTGCGCCAGAAGCCGGGCGAGGTGGGGAGCCTTGGATGCCGTAGGTTCCGTGGGCTCCGTGGATGCCGTGGATGCCGTGGGTCGCGCATGTCCCGACCGTAGGCCGGAACCGGCCCTCCGAAGCGGGCGCGACTCATGACGAAACGCTGACGTGCGACTCATGACGAAACGCTGACGTCAGGGCCGTGATCGTCCCGGTAAGGGCCCCGCCGCCCTAGCGTTCCCGACGTGAACCGCGATCTTGTCCGTGATCTGGGCACCGCCCTTGCCGCCGTCCTCCTCGTCGTGACGGCCGTGCTGGTCGGCACCGCCATCGAGCGCGAGGACGGCTCCCTGCACGTCCGCCTGCCACCGCTGTACGCGCACTGGGAGCCGCACGTCGGCCCCGGCACCCCGGCCGCGCTCGCCGTCGCGGTGGCCGTGGTGGCGTACGGGCCCTCGCTGGCCCGGCGGCTGCCCTGGCGGGTGCTGCTCGGCGCGGCGTGGGGGACGGCGGCGGCGTGGACGTGGTCGCTGGCGCTGATCGACGGCTGGCAGCGCGGCATCGCGGGGCGCCTCACCACGAAGTACGAGTACCTCCAGGTCATCGACCGCTTCGACGATGTCCACGGCACCCTGCGGGACTTCACCCGGCACATCCTGATCGACTCCCCCGACCACTGGCCCGCGCACGTCGCCGGGCACCCACCGGGCGCGACCCTCACCTTCGTGCTCCTCGACCGGATCGGTCTCGGCGGCGGGGCCTGGGCCGGGGTCTGGTGCATCACCGTCGGCGCCACGGTGGGCGCGGCCGTCCTGGTGACGGTGCGGGCGCTGGCCGGTGAGGCTCTGGCGCGACGGGCGGCGCCGTTCCTGGCCCTCGCGCCCGCCGCGGTGTGGATGGGGACCTCGGCGGACGGCTACTTCGCGGCGGTCGCCGCCTGGGCCCTGGCGCTCCTCGCGCTCGCGGTGACGGGGTCCCGACCGCGGCTTGCCGCCCTCGGCTCGGGGCTGCTGTTCGGGTTGACCGGCTACCTCTCGTACGGGCTCACGCTGTTCGCGCTCATCGGGGCGGGCGTGCTGCTCCTGGGAAGCGCGCCGGTCCGGGACCGGTTGAGGCTGCTGCCCCTCGTGCTCGCCGGGTTCGTGGTCGTCCCCGCCCTGTTCACGCTCGCGGGGTTCAACTGGTGGGAGGCGTACCGGCTGCTCGTCGAGCGCTACTACCAGGGGGCGGGCGGCATCCGGCCCTACGGCTACTGGGTGTGGGCCAACCTCGCGTGCACCGTGCTCGTGGTGGGCCTCGCGACGGCGGCGGGTCTACGGCGGGCGGCGGCCGCGCTCGCCCGACCGGACACGAGCCTCCACAGGGGCCTCCGCACGAGCCTCCGCACGGACCTCCGCACGAGCCTCCGCACGGACCTCCGCACGGGCCGCCCAGCCGCCGGACCCCGGCTCGCCCTGCTCGTCCTCGCCGCGCTGCTCGCCCTGCTCGTCGCCGATCTGACCGGAATGAGCAAGGCGGAGACGGAGCGCATCTGGCTGCCGTTCGCGGTGTGGCTGCTCCCGGCCTGCGCGTTCCTCGGGCGCCCCCGCGGCTGGCTCGCCGCCCAGGCCACCGTCGCGCTCCTGGTCAACCACCTGTTGCTGACCGGCTGGTGAGGACCGTTCCGTACGTGCGTGTCCGTACGTGCGTGTCCGTACGTGCGTGTCCGTACGTGCGTGCCGCGCCCCTCACTCCCCGTACAGCGCCTCGATCTCCGTCGCGTAAGCCGCGGTCACCGCATGACGTTTGATCTTCAGGGATGGCGTCAGCAGGCCGTTGTCCTCCGTGAACTCGCCTCCCACGACGGCGAATCTGCGGATCGACTCGGCCCGCGACACCGCCGCGTTGGCGTGGTCCACCGCCTTCTGGATCTCCGCGGTCATCTCCGGGTCGCGGGCCAGTGCGGCGAGGGGCGTGTCCTTCGGGCGTTTGCGTACGGCGAGCCAGTGCGCCACGGCCTCGGGGTCGAGGGTGACGAGGGCGGCGACGTACGAGCGGTTGTCCCCTACGACGATGCACTGGCCGACCGGCGCGCGGCTGCGCAGGCGGTCCTCCAGGACGGCGGGCGAGACGTTCTTGCCGCCCGAGGTGACGAGGATGTCCTTCTTGCGGCCGGTGATGGTGAGATATCCGTCGGTGTCCAGTGCGCCGAGGTCGCCGGTGGCGAACCAGTCGTTGGTGAGGACGGCGTCCGTCGCGGCCGGGTTGTTCCAGTACGAGCCGAAGACGATGCCGCCCTTGATCAGCACCTCCCCGTCGTCCGCGATGCGCACGGACGTGCCGGGTACGGGCAGCCCGACCGTGCCGGGGCGGGGACGCAGCGGCGGGGTGACGGTGGCGGCGGCGGAGGTCTCGGTCAGGCCGTACCCCTCGTAGATGACGATTCCGGCGGCGTAGAAGAAGAGGTTGAGGTCGCGGTCCAGGGGTGAGCCGCCGCTGATCGCGTAGCGCAGGCGGCCGCCGACCTCCTTGCGGATGCGGCGGTAGACGAGGAGTTCGTAGAGCGCCCAGCCCGCGTAGAGGCCGAGGGAGGGGCCGGGGCCGCTCTTGTCCAGGAACTTGTTCAGGTACGTCTCGCCGAAGCGCACCGCGATCCGCTCCGCGCGGTCGAAGGAGGCGCCGCGGCCGATCTTCTCGGCGGTCGCCCGGCCGGTGTCGTGGATCTTCTCGAAGAGGTAGGGGACGCCGACGACGAACGTCGGCTTGAACGAGCGCAGTTCCGGGCGGAGTTCGTCGGGTTTGATGCTGGGGCAGTGGCCGAGCTCGATGCGGGCGAGCAGGCAGGCGACCTGGATGGTGCGGCCGAGGACGTGGGCGAGCGGCAGGAAGAGGAGCGTGGCGGCGACCTGTCCGGTGATCTCCTTGAAGACCGGGTGCAGCAGGTCGACGGTGTTCGCCGCCTCCGCGTGCAGGTTGCCGTGGGTGAGGACGCAGCCCTTGGGGCGGCCCGTGGTGCCCGAGGTGTAGCAGAGGGTGGCGATGGAGTCCGGGGTGAGCGCGGACCGGCGCTTGGTCACCTCCTCGTCCGAGAGGTCCCGCCCGAGTGCGGTGAGTTCGGCCATCGCGCCGCCGTCGAGATGCCGGACGCGCGGCGGGTCCGCGTGGTCGCGCACGGCCTCCTCGGCGGTCGCCGCGTTCTCCGCGGTCTCGGCGACGATCATGCGGGCGCCGGAGTCCCGGACGATCCACTCGATCTGCTCCGCCGACGAGGTGGCGTAGACGGGCACGCTCTGCCCGCCCGCCGCCCAGATCGCGAAGTCGAGCACGGCCCACTCGTAGCGGGTGCGCGACATCAGGGCGACCCGGCCGCCGGGTTCGAGGCCGTCCGCGATCAGGCCCTTGGCGATCTCGGTGATCTCGCGTGCGAAGGCGGCGGCGGTGACGGGCCGCCACCGGCCGTCCTGCTTGCGGCGCAGGACCACGGCGTCGGGGGCCTCGGCGGCGTTGGTGAAGGGGATGTCGGCGGTGCTTCCGGTGGTGGCCGGGGGGACGAGCGGTGCGGTGCGGACCTCGCGCACGGTGCCGTGCTCGTCCCTGATGAGGACGGCCTCGGCACGGTCGGCCAGGCCGCTGTGGCGTTGTGCTCTTTTCAGATCCTTGCGTACGCCCATGACGGCTCCCCGGCTTCCGGTTCCCAGCTGATGTGCAGGCGATCGGCGCGTACTTACTCGGGAGTCAACTTACTCACCCGTAAGGAAAATTCAATGGGTCGGACGGGAGGAGCCCCATGGACGGCAACAGGGAAAGCCCCGCGACCCGCCCGCTCCAGCCGGAGGCCGCCGCCTCAGCCGGAAGCCGTCGGCCTCCAGACATCCCCCTCCAGAACCCGGCCCATCCCCGCCCACACCATGTTCATGAGCCGCAGCGTCACGCCCTCCGGGGACTGGCCGGGGTGGCCCGCCATCCAGTCCGTCAGCGAGTCCGCCGCGCCCACCAGGGCGTGCGCCACGAAGTCGGCGTCCTCGTCGGAGAGTTGTACGCCGGGACCGCGTTCCGCGATGCCCGCCCACACCAGGCCCGCCACCTCGCCCATCACCGCGCGGCGGGCCTCCGCGACGGCCGTCGCGATGGCCTCGCTCAGCTCCGAGGCCTGCCGGTGCAGCACGACCCAGCTGTCGCGGTGCTCGGCGACGAAGGTGAAGAACGCCAGGAGCCCGGCGTGCAGCCGGAGTTCGGGCGCCGCGCCGCTCGCCGCCGCCGCGCCCTGGAACGCGCCGACCAGGCGGTCCGCCTCGCGGCGCAGGCAGGCGAGGAAGAGGCCCTCCTTGGACTCCAGGTACAGGTACACCATCGGCTTGGAGATCCCGGCGAGTTCGGCGATCTCGTCCACCGATGCCCCGTGGTAGCCACGCTTGGCGAAGACCTGGACCGCCACGTCGACGATCTGCCGCTCGCGCTCGCGGCGCGGGACCCGGCGCCTGCGCGGCCCCGGTGCGCCCTCGGACATGTCGCTCACTCTCGTCAGCCTCCTGGCGCCCTTGTCAGCCTCACGGTTCCGCCTTACCTTACCCCTTAGTAAGTTTACTTCAGAGTAAGGAGATTGCGGTGGCGGACGACATCAGCAGGATCGCCGACCTCGACTTCGCCAGTGTCACGCCCGAGGAGTTCGCCCGGATCGTGAAGGGCCTCTCCGGCAAGGAGATCGCGGAGATCGCCCACGACGGCTCCCTGCGCGCCCGCGTGCTCGACGAGGTCTTCGGGCGCATGGAGCGGCAGTTCAAGCCGGATGCGGCCGGGCCGCTGAAGGCTCTCATCCGATGGAAGATCACGGGCAGCGGTGACAACGAGGAAGCCGTGTACGAGACGGACATCGCCGACGGCACCTGTGCCGTGCGCCAGGGACGCTCGGAGGCCGAGCCGCGGGTCACGCTCATCATGGCCGACCCCGAGTTCCTCAAGCTCGTCTCCGGGAACGCCAGCCCCGTCACGCTGTTCATGATGCGCAAGGTCAAGATCGCGGGCGATGTGGCGCTCGCCGCCGGGCTCACCCGCTACTTCGACATCCCGAAGGCCTGAGGAGCCCGCCATGGCCTACTCCCTCGAACTGGCCGAGGAACAACGGGATCTGCGCGACTGGGTGCACGGTTTCGCGGCCGGTGTGGTGCGCCCGGCCGCCGCCGAGTGGGACGAGCGCGAGGAGACCCCGTGGCCCGTCATCCAGGAGGCGGCGAAGATCGGGCTCTACGGATTCGAGTCGCTGGCCGACTTCTTCGGCGACCCCTCGGGGATCTCCCTGCAGATCGCCAACGAAGAGCTGTTCTGGGGCGACGCGGGCATCGGGATGGCCCTGTTCGGCACGTCCCTCGCGGTCGCCGGGATCTTCTCCGCGGGCACACCCGACCAGCTGGCGGAGTGGGTGCCGCAGTGCTTCGGGGACGAGGACGCGCCCGCGGTGGCGGCGTTCTGCGTCTCCGAGCCCGAGGCGGGCTCCGACGTCTCCGCGCTGCGCACGCGCGCGACGTACGACGCGGCGCGCGACGAGTGGACGCTGTCCGGCCAGAAGGCGTGGATCACCAACGGCGGCATCGCGAACGTGCACGTCGTGGTGGCGTCCGTGGACCCCTCGCTGGGCGCGCGCGGGCAGGCGGCGTTCGTCGTGCCGCCGGGGACGCGCGGCCTCGAAGGCGGCCGGAAGATACGGAAGCTGGGCCTGCGGGCCTCGCACACCGCGGACGTGTTCCTGGACGACGTGCGGGTGCCGGGGCACTGCCTGCTGGGCGGCAGGGAACGGCTCGACGCGCGGCTGGCCCGCGCCCGGGAGGGCGGCCGGCGCGAGGGGCGCGGGCAGGCCGCCATGGCCACGTTCGAGGTCAGCAGGCCCACGGTGGGCGCGCAGGCGCTCGGCATCGCACGGGCCGCGTACGAGTACGCCCTGGAGTACGCCGGTGACCGCGTCGCCTTCGGGCGGCCCATCATCGAGAACCAGTCCATCGCGTTCGCCCTCGCCGACCTGCGCACCGAGATCGAGTCCGTACGGCTGCTGATCTGGCAGGCCGCGTGGATGGCCAGGAACGACAAGGTGTTCGACGCGGGCCAGGGCTCGATGGCCAAACTGCGGGCGGGGGAACTCGCGGTGTCCGCGAGCGAAAAGGCGGTGCAGGTGCTCGGCGGCGCGGGGTACAGCCGCGAGCACCCGGTGGAGCGGATGTACCGGGACGCGAAGATCTACACGATCTTCGAGGGGACCAGCGAGATACAGCGCCTGGTGATCGCCCGCGCGATCTCGGGGCGGCACATTCCCTAGCAGCACATCCCCAGCGGCACATTCCCTAGCGGCACATCCCCAGCAGCACATCCCCTAGCGGCACCTCCCCTGGCGGCGTCCCGACTCAAGGCCGTGCTGACCTGCGCCGATCTACGGGTCATGACATCTACGTACTCCCCCATTGCCCGCGAGTCGTCGGAGGCCGAAGCCGGAGCTTCCCCCGGCGGAGGGCTCGGGCGATGGCGGGGCCACGTCCGGGTCGGCGCCTGTCTGCTGCCCGCTCTCGTCATCGCCTTCGCTGGGTTCCAGCGGCGGTGGATGTCCGACGACGGGCACATCTACGTGCGCACCGTCCGCCAGATCCTCGCGGGCAACGGGCCCGTCTTCAACGCCGGGGAGCGCGCGGAGTCGTCCACCGGCACCCTGTGGCAGTGGCTGCTCGTGGCCGGTGGGGCGCCGGGGTTCGATGTGGCGACGGTGGCGATGTACGGGGGGCTGCTGTGCACCGCCGCCGGTTTCGCGCTTGCCGGGGCCGGTGCGCTGCGCGTGTGGGGCGGCGGCGGGTACGTGCTGCCGTGCGGCGCGCTGGTGCTGCTCGCGCTGCCGCCCGTCTGGGACTTCGCCACGTCGGGCCTGGAGACGGGGCTCGCCACCTGCTGGATCGCCGGAGCCTGGCTCGCGCTCCTCGCGCGGCCGAGGTCCCTGACGACCTGTGCGCTCCTGGGGCTCGGGCCGCTCGTCCGGCCCGACCTGGCCCTGGTCTCCGTGGTCTTCCTCGCGGCGCAGTGGATCGTGGTCAGGCCGTCGTGGCGCGGGGTGCTCGCGGGGGCCGGTGTCGCGGGTGCGCTGCCCGTCGCGTACGAGATCTTCCGCATGGGCTACTACGGGCATCTGGTGCCGCTGCCCGGCGTCACCAAGGAGGCTTCGCGGAGCCTGTGGGGGCGGGGGTTCGACTACCTGGGGGACTTCACGGGTCCGTACTGGCTGTGGCTGCCCCTGCTGGTCATCGCCGTCGGCGTCTTCCTGGCCTCCTCCCTCCCGGGGCGGTCCCGGGTGCACGTCCCCGTGCTCGCCCCGGTCGTCGCGGGCGTGCTGTGCTGGGTCTACGTCATCAAGGTGGGCGGCGACTTCATGCACGGGCGGATGTTCCTGCCCGGACTGCTCCTGATGCTGCTGCCCGTCTTCCTGGTGCCGCTCACGCGCGCGTGGGGCGTCGTCGCCGTGGCCGTCGGCGTGTGGGCCGTGGTGTGCGCGAGTGCGCTGCGCATCCCGTACGAGGGGAAGATCGGCCCCGCCGGGATCGCGGACGAACGAGGCGTGTACGTCATCCAGAACGCCGCCCCGCACCCCCTCCACCACGCCTTCACCGGCTCCCCCGGCAACGCTGCCTACCTGCGCGCGGTGCGCGGGGCGGCCCGCTCCGGCGAGCCCACCCTCCTGATCGCCTGGACACCGCTCGCCGCCAAGTCGGCCTCTGTCACCGGCGTCTACAACGTGCTCGGCATGAACGGCACCGTCGTCCCCCTCGCCGGTGCCGCCCTCGACCAGATCGGCCTCGCCTATCCGCTGGCCGCCCACTCCGAGTCCTTTCCCGGCCGGGTCGGCCACGACAAGCGCCTGCCCGACGAGTGGATCGTCGCCGACCGCGGCACGACCAGGGGCGCGGCGGACCGGACGTCCGCGAACCGGAAGTCCGCGAACCGGAAGTTCGACCCCGCCCGGGTCGACGCGGCCCGCCGGGCGCTGCGCTGCGGTCCGCTCGCTGAGCTGCGCGAGGCCACGCGGGCGCCGATGACGGCGGGGCGGTTCTGGCGGAACCTGACGGGGGCCGTGGGACGCACCTCGTTCCGCTTCGCCAACGATCCGGTGCGTGCGGAGCGGGAGTTGTGCGGCCCGCGACGGTGATGGCGGGCGGGTCCGGGCGATGACGGGCGGTTCCGGGTGGTGACGGGGCGATCACCGGCTTGAAGGCAACTCCCGGCGCGTACCGACCTCTTGCGTCGTGAGTGGTTGCGTTGGATGCTGCCGGTTCTTGTTGCCTTACGTTCGGAGTTGCCGCATGAGCCGTCCGAGCCGTCCGAGCCGTCCGAGCCATCCGAGCCGCCAGAGCCGTCCCGGCCGCCCCAGCCGCAGGTCCTTCCTCGCCACCGGCACCGCACTCGCGGGATGGGCCGCCTTCGCCGCGCAGAAGCAGGCCTTCGCTGCGAGCGGCGGCAGCCCCCGCGGCGGGGCCGCCGGGTCCCCCGAGTGGGACGCGAACCCCCGCGTCTTCCAGGTCAACAGAGAGCCCGCCCGCGCCCGCCTCGTCCCGTACGCCTCCGCCGCCGACGCCCTGCGCGGCGACTTCACCGAGTCGCCCTACTACCGCTCACTCAACGGGCGCTGGGCCTTCCACTGGTCCCGCAACCCGGAGCAGCGGCCGACCGGCTTCGAGGCCGACGCGTACGACGTGAGCGGCTGGGACCGCATACCCGTGCCCGCCAACTGGGAGATCGAGGGGTACGAGCACCCGATCTACCTCAACATCAAGTATCCGTGGGAGGGCTACGAGAAGCCCGACTTCCCCGACGTGCCCAAGGACTTCAACCCCGTCGGCTCCTACCGCCGCACCTTCACCGTGCCGCGCGGCTGGCGCGGGCGCCGCACGCTGCTCTCCTTCCAGGGCGTGAAGTCCGCCTTCTTCGTCTGGGTCAACGGCGAGAAGGTCGGCTACAGCGAGGACAGCTACACGCCCGCCGAGTTCGACATCACCGAGCACCTGCGGCCGGGTGGCGAGAACACCCTCTCCGTAGAGGTCTACCGGTGGTCCGACGGCAGCTGGCTGGAGGACCAGGACATGATCGACCTGTCCGGGATCTTCCGGGACGTGTACGCGTACTCCCTCCCCCGGACGCATCTGCACGATCTCGGGGTGCGGACGGATCTCGACGGTGACTTCCGGGACGCGGTCCTGTCCGTGACGGCGGTCGTACGCGAGCGCGGGGCCGAGAACGCCGAGGCCACGGGCGGCAAGCTCCGGATCGAGGCCGTGCTGCACGACGCCGACGGGCGGCCCGTGCCCGGCGCGAAGCTGACCGGCGAGCCCGTCCCCGACCGTCCCCTCACCCTCAAGGCCACCGTCGAGCGGCCCGCGCTCTGGTCCGCCGAGCGGCCCAGCCTCTACACCCTCGTCGTCACCCTGCGGGACGGCTCCGGCAAGGCGGTGGACGTGCACGGCACCCGGGTCGGATTCCGGCAGGTCGACGCCGGGCCCGGCAGGTTCACCGTCAACGGCGAGCCCGTCATGCTGCGCGGCACCAACCGCCACGAGTCCCACCCCGACCACGGCCAGGCCGTCCCCGAGTCGGTGATGCGCCAGGACGTCCTGCTGATGAAGCGGCACAACATCAACGCCGTCCGCACCTCGCACTACCCCAACCACCCTTACTGGCTCGAACTCTGCGACGAGTACGGCCTGTACGTCGTCGGCGAGACGAACCTGGAGACGCACGGCGTGCGGGACCGGCTGCCCGGGTCACTGCCCGAGTGGACCGACGCCTGCGTGGACCGGATCAGGTCGATGGTCGAGCGGGACAAGAACCACCCGAGCGTCGTCCTCTGGTCGCTCGGCAACGAAGCCGGGGAGGGCGGCAACTTCAAGGCGATGGCGGACTGGGTGCGCGCCCGCGACGACTCCCGGCCCGTGCACTACGAAGGCATGAACTCCGTCGCCGACGTGCACAGCGAGATGTACACCAAGCCCGCGGAGGTCGAGAAGTACGGCACGTCGGGCAACCCGACACCGTTCCTGCTGTGCGAGTACTGCCACTCCATGGGCAACAGCAGCGGCAACCTCACCGAGTACTGGGAGATCTTCGAGAAGTACCCGAACCTGCACGGGGCGTTCGTGTGGGACTGGGTCGACCAGAACATCCGGCTGCCCATCCCCGGCGACCGCAAGCACACCTACCTGTCGTACGGCGGCGACTGGAAGCCCGGGTACCCCACCGACGGCAACTTCAGCGGCAACGGGCTCGTCGCCTCCACCCGCGCGCTCCACCCGGGCATCCTGGAGATCAAGAAGGTCTACCAGCAGGCGTCCTTCACGGCGGCCGACCTCGGGTCCGGCACCGTGCGGGCCGCCAACAAGCACCTGTTCACCAACCTCGACGCGTACGACCTGCGGTGGACCGTCACCCGGGAGGGCACGGAGATCCAGGACGGGAAGCTGCCGGGTCCCGACGTGGCACCCGGCGCGTCCGGGACCGTGCACATCCCGTACGAGAAGCCGTCGCACCCGGCGCCCGGCGCCGAGTACTGGCTGAACCTCGCCCTCGTACTGCGGAAGAAGACCAGCTGGGCCGGGGCCGGGCACACCGTCGCCGCCGAGCAGCTCCGCCTCGACTGGCACGCCCCCGCGCCCGCAGACCCGGACCCCGGCTCGCTGCCCCGCCTCGATCTGTCGGAGGACGCGAAGGAGGTGCGGATCAGCGGCCGGGACGTGGAGGTCGTGCTCTCCAAGGCGACCGGCACGCTCTCCTCGTACGAGGTCAAGGGGCGCAAGCTGCTCTCCGGTGGCCCCGTGCCGGACTTCTGGCGCGCGCCCACCGACAACGACATCGGCCGCAACTTTCCCCAGGACGCGGCCACCTGGCGCGAGGCGGGCGCCAAGGCGAAGGTCACCGGTGTCAAGGCTGCCCAGGCCTCCCTCGGCGAGGTCACCGTCGAGGTGAGCGCCACGCTGCCGACCTCCCCCGCGCCCTCCGAATGGCACACCGTGTTCACGGTGCGCGGCGACGGCGAGGTTCGCGTCCGGCACACCCTGAAGGCCGCCGCAGGACTGCCCGACCTCCCGCTGGTGGGCGCGCTCCTCACGGTGCCCGCGGGATTCGAGCGGCTCGACTGGTACGGGCGAGGGCCGCACGAGAACTACCAGGACCGCAAGTCCGGTGCTTTCGTAGGCCGTTACCGCTCGACGGTCGACGAGCAGACCGCCCCGTACCAACGCCCGCAGGAGACCGGGAACAAGACCGACGTACGGCGGATCACGCTCGCCGACCGGTCGGGAGACGGCCTCACCGTGCTGGCCGACCCGGCGGACGGCGAGCCGTTCCTGGAGGCAAGCGCCCTGCACCACACCCCTCTCGACCTGGCGGGGCCACGCCACCCGCACGAGGTGAAGCGCCGCGCGGAGACCGTGCTGCGGGTCGCCCACCGCCAGATGGGCGTCGGCGGCAACGACTCGTGGGGCGCGCCGCCGCTTGAGCCCTATCTGCTGCATGCGGGGCGCACGTATACGTACGCGTACCGGCTGCGGGCGGCGGACCGCTCCTCCGTGGACTAGCCCGCGAGGGATTCGCCGGGCCGGATCTCGCCCCGGGGCGACGGTGTCGACTCCGGGGCGGGGGCGGTGGCAGTGGCCGTGAGCCGGGCGGCCTGGTCGATGGCGGTGGCCAGCTCGCGCACGGGCTTGCCCTGGGCGGACAACCGGCGGGCGCGGGCGGCCAGTTCGGTGAGCGACGGGGCGCCGGGCAGGGGTTCGGCTTGGTATTTCTCCACTTTGTATTTCTCGACCTGCCCGCCGGTCACACCCTGCCGCAGCCCGTCGGCGAAGTACGCGGCGATGGCGCTGACTTGGAGTCCGTCGTCCGACCGCCACAGCGAACCGTCGAGATCACCGGACTCGATCCGGCCCGACTCCTCGTGCGGGGTCCGGCTCTCGGGGTCGAGCCAGCGCACGCTCGCCGTGGCAAGGTGCCCGGTCGCGCCCGGCTTGGCGCGCACCGCGTACAGCGCCGTCACCGTGTGCCCGGGGCCGACCTCGCCGCCGTCCACGGAGTCGTCGCGGAAGTCGTCGTCGGCGACCGCGCGGTTGTCGTACCCGATGAGCCGGAACCGGTCGACGGTCTCCGGGTCGAAGGCGACCTGCGCCTTCGCGTCGCGGGCCCGCAGCTCGATGTGGGCGGGCAGCCGCTCGCAGAAGACCTCGCGGGCCTCCTCGACGTCCGACACGTACGTGGTGTGGCCGTCGCCCTTGTCGGCGAGCCGCTCCATCAGCGCGTCACCGTAGTCACTGCCGACGCCGACGCCGAAGAGGGTGATGCCGTACGCGCGGCGGGCGTCGGAGATCCGCTCCAGGATGCCGTCGGCGCTGGTCTCGCCGGTGTTGGCGAGGGCGTCCGAGAGCAGCACGACCCGGTTGGTGGCGCCCGCTGTCCTGCCGAGGACGGCCGTGTCGTAGCCCTTGGTGACGCCCGCTTCGAGGTTGGTGGACTGGGTGGGTTCGAGCCCGTCGATCGCCCGGTGCGCTCGGGTGCGGCCCTGCCCGCCCTTCTCGCCCTCCCCGGTGCCGCCGAGGCGGGTCATCGGCAGGACCGTCTCGGCGGTGTCGCTGAAGGTGACGAGCGCGATCGAGTCGTCGGGGCGCAGCCGGTCGGTCATGATGCCGAGGGACTTCTTGGCGAGGTCGAGGCGGCCGGGCTCGGCCATGGAGCCGGAGACGTCGATGACGAAGGTGAGGGCGGCGGGCGGCCGTTCGGCCTCCGCCGCCTCTCCGCGCATCGCGAGGCCGACGCGCACGAGCGACCAGCCGTCGTCGCCGGTCCGCGCCCCGTCGACGCTCACGCTGAACCCGTCCCCGTCGGGCCGCGGATAGTCCTGCCGGAAACTGTTGACGAACTCCTCGGGCCGGACGGTCGCGGGGTCGGGCAGCCGCCCTTCGGCGAGGGTGCGGCGCGCGTAGCCGTACGAGGCGGTGTCGACGTCGAGGGCGAAGGTGGAGAGGTAGTCGGGTGAGGGTGCGATCTCCGCACGGCGTCCGTCCTCGCCGGGTGCCGCGTCGCCCGTGCCGGAAGCGGGGCCGGGGAGCGGCGCCGCACCGTGCTGCCTGCCCTTGCCGTCAGCAGTGGCCCGGTCGTCGCTCGCGCCGCTGCCGCCGCTCCCGCTGCAGCCGGTGAGCAGCACTCCGCCCGCCACGGCAGCGGCGAGCAGCCCGCGCCGTAGTACCTTCCGTGTCCGCATCTCTCCCCCTGGATCGGTTGCATCGGTCGTCGGCTTACATGCCTGTGACGCGGGGGGCGGCTCGAAGGATCGGCCTGGGACGTTGCGAACGGGTCTCGGTACGGCTACGCGGAGGCCGTGCCCGGCCCGTGTCTCAGCCCAGTTGCTCGGCCAGCCCGACGATGACGCCCTCGGGGCCGCGCACGTAACAGAGCAGGTAGCTGTCCTCGAACCGGGCGATCTCGCCGAGGAGTTCGGCGCCGTGCGGACGCAGGCGGGCGACGGTGTCCTCGATGTCGTCGACGGCGAACATGACGCGGTGCGTGCCCAGGATGTTGTGCGGCTGGTCGCGCGGCTCGGTGCGGGTCGCCGCGGGGCTGAGGTACCTCGCCAGTTCGAGCCGGCTGTGCCCGTCCGGAGTACGGACCATCGCGATCTCGCAGTGGACGCCGTCGAGCCCGGTGCACTGGTCGGCGACGGGGCCCTGGACCTCCGCCCTGCCTTCCAGCTCCAGACCGAGTTCCACGAAGAACGCGACGGCGGCGTCCAGGTCCTCAACGACGATGCCTACGTTGTCCATCCGCTGAATCGCCATGCTGGTGTTCTCCCTCTGGCTTGCGTGCACGGCCGGTGGTGGCCGCTGAAGTCCTGATGTCCCTGGGACGGAGCCGATCTCACGTTCTCGACATCCGTGGACTCAGCTGACCACGTCCCGGGCCGTTCGGGCTGTTGCGAGTCTCGCTACGGCTACGCGGCAGCCAGCTCGCACCACACGTACTTGCCGCTGTCCCCCGCGTCCGTGAGCGGATACCAGCCCCATCCGTCGGCGCAGGACCGCACGAGAGCGAGGCCTCGGCCCTGCTCGGCGTGCGGGGCGGGGGCGGCCGGGAGGGGTGGCCTCGGGTCGGCGTCCCACACCCCGATGCGGAGCAGCCGGCCGCTGCCCGCCCAGCGCAGCCGGAGGGCGGCGGGACCTTTGGTGTGGCACAGGGCGTTGCTGACCAGCTCGGTGGCGAGGAGCTCGGCGGCCTCGCAGAGGTGGGGCAGGCCGTGGGCGGCCAGGATGAGGCGGAGGGTACGGCGGCAGATGGTGACGGCGCGGAGGTCGTGCGGGACGTAGAGGGTGTACTCCCAGGGTTCGGGGGCGGCGGCTCGGTCTCCGGGTGATTCCGGCATGGCGGTGCTCCGGGCGAGGTGAGGGGGCGGTGGAGGCGCCGCGATGCCGGGTGCGGGCGGTGGCAGTGTCACGGCCGTCCTGGCATGACGGGGTGGTGCGCTTCCGGGATCCCGGCGATTTCGCAGCGTGTGCGTTGCGTCACTGACGGTAGGGGTAAAACTGGACCACGGTCAAGCTTCCCCCCTACGATGGCTTCGTTAACTACCTTGAAAGCGGGCGCACATGGCAGCCAGGGTCACCGTCACGGCACGACAAGAGCGCCTGGGCAAGGAGCTGCGCAGACTCAGGGAGCGGGCAGGAATGTCACTTCGGGACGCGGCTCGCGCCGCAGGGGTCAACGAGGGGAAGCTATCGAGCATGGAGTCGGGGCGCGTCGCGACGAGCGCCGACCGCGTACGGCTCCTCGTCGGCCAATACGCTTGTGAGGACACCGCATTGGTCAACGCCCTGGTAGCGATGACTGGCGAAAGAGTGCGCGGCTGGTGGGAGACGCACCGCCGCATGCTCCCTCAGGATTTCCTGGACTTGGCGGAACTGGAACACCACGCGGCGTACTTGAGGTCGTTCGAGAGTGTGCACATCCCCGGCCTGTTGCAGACCGAGGAGCACGTTCGGGCGATCTACTCTTCCTCCGCAGCGCGACTTCCGAGCGACCAGCTAGAGGCACGCGTGAGGTTCCGCCTGGCCCGGCATACGGTGCTCGCCAGGGAAGAGCCGTTCTGCTACGAAGTAGTGATCCATGAAGCGGCATTGCGTGTCAGAGTCGCGAATCGCGAGGCGTCCCAGAGGCAACTGCTGCACATCGTGAAGCAGTCGGAACGCCCTCGCGTCTCCGTTCGAGTGGTGCCGTTTGACGTTGACGGTTTCACGCGGATCGGCAATCCGATGTTGCTTGCGGGTGGTTCCGTACCGACCCTGGACACAGTGCTGTTGGACACCGCGCACGGCGCGAGATACATGGATGCCGAGGCACAGCTCGCCCGGTATCGACAGGTGATCAACGACGTGGAAGGGGCCGCCCTGGACCCCGTAGAGTCGAGGAACTTCATTCACCGGCTGGCGAAGAACACCTGAAAGGCCCCGTCATGGCAATGGCCCCCATGTGGCAGAAATCCTCATTCTCCAGCGACGAAGACGCCCCCAACTGCGTGGAGCTCACCGCTGCCACCGGCGGCATCATCCGCCTCCGTGAAAGCGAAGTCCCTGACACGGAGCTATCCACCTCCCCCGCCCAACTCGCCGCCCTCCTGCGCAGCGTGAAGACACGGATCGGGAGCCGCCCGTAGACGACGGCATGTGAAAGGCACGGACATGGCGCAGGACACCGTATGGCAGAAGTCCTCGTACTCCGGCGGCGGCGACGCCCCTGACTACGTGGAGCTCACCGCTACGCCCGGAACCATCCGCCTCCGCGAAAGCGAATCCCACGACACGGAACTGTCCACCTCCCCCGCCCAACTCGCCGCGTTCATACGCAGCGTGAAAACGCGGGGTGGAGACCACTGAGCGCCGTCCCCGAGAGGGAGAGTCAGCCCACGGCCGTCCCCGCACGCACGACAAGCGTCCCGATGTGTCCCGGCTCGGGCGCACCCAGCACCACTGCCTCAGCGTCGGTGAACCCGGCGCGCAGGAGCAGCCGCTCCCAGACGGCGGGCTTGTAGCTGTAGCGGTAGGTGAACATCGCCTTTCCCGCGAAGCCTCCCTTGTACATGCCCTGCGGACCGTACGCGCCGGGGATCGCGGGAGGCTGGCTGAACACGAACACTCCGCGAGGAGCCAGACGCTCACGCACCAGCGGGAACAGCCTGCTCGGGTCTGCGAACCAGGCGGCACCGAAGATCGAGTAGACCGCGTCGTACGTCCGGGTGTCCTCGCGCAGAAAATCGAGCACCTCGCCGCACTCGAACTGTGCCCCCGTCCCCGCCCACCGATCGCCGCACTTCTTGACCATGACCGGCGAAAGGTCGACCCCCCGGGCGGTGGTGCCGCGCTGCGCGAGCGAGGCCAGGGCGCGTCCCGTACCGCACCCGATCTCCAGGACGCTCGTCGGCCTCCCGAGCAGCTCGGGCCCAGGCCCGTGCCCGGCGTACTGCGTCCAGTTGAAGACGGGTTCGGCGTCGCTCTTGAACGCGGACTCCGCGTAGGCGTCCCAGAGCTCGGCCTCTGCGGCGATGTCGTGAGGTACGGGCACGGCGTGGTTCCTTCGCAGTGGGTCAGAGTGAGCGCCCGCCGCCACTCGGCGCGGGCGCTCTTGGCGATCAGTGACTGTCGGGCACTTTGTCGTCGCACGGCGAGCAGTCGGCGCCGTCCGTCTCCCACAGGTCTTCACTCGGTTCGAAGCCCCGCCCCCGGATGACATCGGCGGTACGGAGCACAAGGCCGTCGGTACGCCGCTGCACGAGCGGCGCATGGTGCTTGTACCCGCCGCCCCGCTTACCGTTGTAGACCTCGCAGAAAGCGAAGTACACGGGACTGTCGAGGATGATCTGGTGCACCCCCATGTCCACGATCCTGCCGACTCCGATGTGCAGGTCCGGCCGCTCCATGGCAGTGATCAGATACATCACCGCATTGCGCAGGATCTCCGCCGCCCATGAGCGGGTCAGCGTGTTGTCACGCATGAGCAGCGCGATCTCACGGTCCCACAGGTCGCCCTCATTTCCGGGAGCGACAAGAACGTTGTAGGTGCACTCCTTTACGTACGGCCGAACCGCGTTGAGGAGTTCGCGTGGGTCTCGGCTCGCTGTGACAACCGGGTCCGCATCGAGGATGGTCATGCTGTCTTCCTCCTTCTCGAAGGGATGGGCAGGGGCTCTGCAACCGGAGTGGGCCGTCCTCACCTGCCTCGACGGGTGTGGCCATGAACAGGACGCTAGAGACGGCAGGCTGGACCGCACGGCGTCCTTGCTCGATTTTTCTCACCGGCCGATTGCTTTTCTCGTCATTTCTCATAGCCTCGGTTGCACGCTGTGGCCTGTGAACAGCAGCTCGCACATCCTGAGGTGACCCGACGCCATGAAGGGATCACGACATGCGACTGCGCTTCACCGGCACCGACAGCAAGATCGGCGACTGCCCGGCCCTCCACGAAAGCACCGACACACAAGAGGTCGTGGTGCAGGGCAGGCCGCTGACCGACCCGGACGACCTCGCCCAGCTGCATCACTTCGGCCCCAGGGACGCGGCCGTCGTCGTGCCGCGCGAGCTTCTCGTGAACTGGGGCCCCAAGGAGGCCGACGCCGTGCCCAAGCTGATCGACAAGACCGAGTTTGCCCGCCTCTTCCGGGATTTCGAGCACAGTGCGTGGCACCTGGAGACCCGGAAGGGTTACGCCTCGGACCGCGACGAGACATTCGAGGAATTCCTCAGGACCGGCATCGTGGCATGGGAAGAGGACATGGCCGGCGAGTGGCACCGGACCATCCGGCGCCAGGCCGACGCGGGTAAAGCCATCGGCCGGGTGCGCGTCGTGGACAACCCGCCCACCGACGGGCAGCGCTACCTTCTCGGCTACGCCGCCTGCAACGCCGCCACCGGCGAGGCCGTCGGCTGCCTGTGGCGCGAGGACGCGCAGCGGATCCGGCTGCTCGAAGAGGACTTCTGGATCTTCGATGCGCGTCTGGTGGTGGTGCTGCACTTCAACGACGCCGACGAACTGGCCAGTTACGAGGTCAAGACGGAGCCCGCCGAAGTGGTGCGGTACTCCATCGCACGGGACACAGCGACGCATCACGCCGTCCCGTACGAGCGCCTCGCGGCGCAGGTGGCCGCAGCAGAGTAGAAGCAGGAAGGTACTGGTGACCGACTATCAGCAGGCCCGGGAGGCGTTGGGCGTGCGTCTGAGGGGACTGCGGTACACCGCCCCGGGGGGACAGATCACCAGTACGCAGCTGGCCGACGCACTGGACTGGCCTGTCTCGAAGGTCAGCAAGTTGGAGCACGGGCGGCAGACCGCCACGCGAGCAGACCTGCGGGCGTGGGCCGAAGGCACCGGGCAGGCAGAGGCCCTCCCCGAACTCGTGAGCCACCTCGCCGGGTTCGAGACACGGATCCGCTCATGGCGCCGCCAGCTCGCGTCCGGGCAACAGGCCGTGCAGGAGTACTGGGCGGCGGAGACAGCCCGCTCCCGCACCATCCGCGTATGGGAGGAGTCCACCGTCCCGGGCCTGCTCCAGACAGCCGCCTACGCGCAGGCCGTGCTGACACGCTATGCACAGCTCCATGGCTCCGCAGCGGACACCGAAGAAGCCGTGCTCGTCCGGATGCGGCGACAGGAGTGGTTGTACGAGGCGGGCCATCACCTGCGCGCCGTCGTATGGGAACCCGCGCTGCGAGCGCTCATCTGCCCACCCTCGGTACTCGCGTCCCAACTGGACAGGCTGGCCGGTGCCATCGGGATGAACACCGTGGAGCTGGGGGTGGTTCCCCTGTCGGCGGCACTGAAAATCTCGCCCGCGAACTCCTTCTCGATCCTCGACGACCGCGTCGTCGCCGTCGAGGACTGGCACGCCGAACTCTGGCTCGATGACGCAGAGAGCATCGCCCTGTACGGAAAGACCTGGAGCACCCTGCGCGAGTCTGCCGTGTACGGCGCCGAGGCACACCACATCATCGCCTCGGCGCGGCGTGCCCTCGGTGCGGGGTGAGATGGCCCGACATGACAGCCCCCGCCCCCCGGCCCCACCCCCACCTCAACTGACCACGTCCTTCCGCGCGAACACCCGGAACGCCAGCGCGAACAGCACCATCGCGTACGTCACCGAGATCGCCGAGCCCTGGATCATGCCGGACCATTCGGGCTGTTGCTGGATGGCGTCGGCCCAGGCGAACTGCCAGTGGGCGGGGAGGAAGTCGCGCCAGCTGCCGAGCGCCGTCACCGCGTCGAGGACGTTCCCGACGATCGTCAGGCCGACCGCGCCGCCGACCGCGCCGAGCGGGGCGTCGGTCTTCGTCGAGAGCCAGAACGCCAGGCCGCCGGTGACCAGCTGGGAGACGAAGATGTACGCGACGACGATCACGAGGCGCTGGAGTGCCGTGCCCGCGGGGAGCTGGCCGCCGGTCGGGATGTCCAGCGGCCCCCAGCCGTACGCCACCGTGCCGACCGCCAGCGCGACGAGCGGAAGGAGCACCATCGCGGCGGCGCTCAGGCCGAGCGCGACGGCCATCTTGGACCAGAGCAGCCGGACTCTCGGCACGGGCGCGGCGAGCAGATAGCGCAGCGAGGACCAGCTCGCCTCGGAGGCGACGGTGTCTCCGAAGAAGAGCGCCACCGGGATGACCAGCAGGAAGCCCGCCGATACGAACAGGCAGGTCGCGGCGAAGTTGGCGCCGGACGCGGTGGCCGTGTCCATCAACGTCACGTTGCCGTTGCGGGCGCCGGGTGAGCCGCCCGCGACGGCGAACGCGATGACGAGCACGACCGGCAGGAGCGCCATGATCGCGCCCATCACGAGCGTGCGGCGCCGCTTGAGCTGGCGGACGGCCTCGACGCGCAGGGGCAGCGTGCGGCTCGCGCGGTAGCCGGGCGCGGTCGACCGCTCCAGGGTGGGGGCGCTCATGCGGTGCCTCCGATCAGGGTCAGGAACGCGTCTTCGAGGCGGCGGTGCGGCCCCATGGATTCCACGGGCACGTCGAGACGGACCAGTTCGGGCAGCAGCCGCACGGCGCTCGCCTGCTCGGTGCCGTCGAGCCGTACGAGCAGGCCGTCGTCCGCGCGGACCGCCGACGCGACGCCGGGCAGGGCGGCGACCTTCTCGACCAGCGGGTCCGGGATCTCGGCTGCGAGGCCGACCAGGAGGGTGTCCCCGGAGCCGATGATGTCGGCGACCGGGCCCGCCTGGACGAGGCGGCCGCGGTCCATGACGACCAGGTGCGTGCAGGACTGCTCGACCTCGGCGAGGAGGTGGCTGGAGACGATGACGGTGCGGCCGCCGCGCGCGTACCGGATCATGACCTCGCGCATCTCGCGGATCTGCGGCGGGTCGAGGCCGTTCGTCGGCTCGTCGAGGATCAGCAGGTCCGGCAGGCCGAGCATGGCCTGGGCGATGGCGAGGCGCTGCCGCATGCCCTGCGAGTACGTGCGCACGGCGCGGGCCAGGGCGTCACCGAGCCCGGCGATGTCGAGGGCCTCCTCCAGGTGGGCGTCCCCGGCCGGGCGGCCGGTCGCCTTCCAGTACAGCTCCAGGTTCTCGCGGCCGGAGAGGTGCGGCAGGAAGCCCGCGCCCTCGACGAACGCGCCGACCCGGGAGAGGACGGGGGCGCCAGGGCGGATGGCCTGGCCGAAGACGCGGATCTCGCCCGCGTCGGGCCGGATCAGGCCCATGAGCATGCGCAGGGTGGTGGTCTTGCCCGCGCCGTTGGGCCCGAGGAGGCCGAGGACCTGGCCCTTCTCGACGGTGAAGGAGACGTCCTTGACCGCGTACCGGTCGCTGGACCTGGCGTACCGCTTGCTCAGGTCGGTGATGCGGAGCGGCACTTCGGCGAGGTCCGGGTCGGGTGCGGGTGCGCTGGTCCGCCTGCGGGCGGTGACGAGCAGGCCGAGGGCGAGCACGGCGCCGGTGGCGGGCAGCCACCACACCCAGGAGGGCAGCGGCGCGGCGGCGGTCTCGACGCCGGGCGCCGTCGGCACCTGGAGGTCGCCCTTGAGGGAGACGGTGTACTTGGCGGGCTTGGCCGGTGACGCGAAGCCGAGGTCGGTGGAGGCGACCACGAGGCGCAGGCGGTGGCCCTTCTGGACCTTGTGGTCGACGGCGGGCATGCGCAGTTCGACGTCCTTGCCCTGCCCGGCGTCGGCCACCCGTACGGGAGAGACGAGTTGGGAGGGCAGGACCTGCTGCTTGCCGTCGGGCCCGACGTCGTACACCTTCGTGAACAGCACCGCGTCGCCGGACGTGGACTTCACGTGGGCCCGGACGGTCGGCGTGCCGGTGATCCGCAGGTCCTTGCGGAGCGGCGCCGAGTCGAACCTGGCGTGCTGGCGGGGGAAGTCCACGGAGACGCCGACGCCGAGCGAGGCGAACTGGGAGAGGCGGCCGCCGCCGACGCCGGGGAGGCCGGAGATGGCGGGCGGGTTCGCGCCGGCCGGGTTGTCGAAGCTCTGCTCGCGTCCGCGCAGGTGCACGGGGTGGCGGCCGCTCTCCAGGCCGGGGTACACATCGCCGCTGGCGCCCCGTGTGCGGGCCGCGCCGTTGGTGGAGTCGAGGCCTCCGGTGCGGGTGATCCGGAACGCGGGTCCGGTGTCGGCGTTCTTGTCGTCCTTGAGATAGCGGTCGAACCAGTCGTTGACGCGGCCCTCCACACGGCCCGTCTCGCGGTCACCGCCGTCGTGGCCGCCCGCGATCCAGTCGACGGAGACGGGGGCGTGGTTCGCGCGGATCCCCTTGGCGATGGCGTCGCCCTGGGTGAGCGGGAAGAGCGAGTCGGTCTGGCCCTGGGCGAGGAACGTCGGCACCTTGATGCGGTCGGCGACCGCGACCGGGCTGCGCTCGGTGAGCAGGTCGCGCGCCGCGGCGTCCGGCTTGCCGGCCTCGGCGACCCGCTCGTACATGGCGCACAGCTTCTGCTCGAACCGGTCGCAGCCGCCACCGGTGTTGATGAAGAGGCCGGCCCACAGCTTCTTGAAGACGCCGTCGGGGAACAGCGCGTCCGCGAGGTTCCAGTACGTGATCTGCGGGGCGATCGCGTCCACCCGCCGGTCGTACCCGGCGGTGAGCAGCGAGACCGCCCCCGCGTACGAGGCACCCGTCATGCCCACGCGCGGGTCGCCCTTCTTGTCCAGCCGCACTTCGGGGCGGGCGGCCAGCCAGTCGATCAGCTTGGAGGCGTCGGCGACCTCGCCCTTGGGGTCGTTGAGCCCGATCTTGCCGGTGGACTTACCGAAGCTGCGCGCGGACCAGGTCAGGACGGCGTACCCGTCCTTGGCCAGGTCTTCGGCCTGGGCGCGCACGTCGTTCTTGCTGCCGCCGAAGCCGTGGCCGATGAGGACGGCGGGGCGCTTGGTGTCCGGGTCACCGGCCGTGAAGTACGAGGTGTCGATGCGGGCGCCGCCGGTGTCGATCATGCGGTCCGAGCGGTGCACTGCCGGGGCGTCGTCCGAGGCGGCCGCCGCCGACCAGGTGCCCACGCCGGCGAGCACCGCGACGGCGGCCGCGGCGGCGAGCAGCCTGCGCGGACCGCGCGGCACGGGGAACCTGGGCCTGGGCAGTCGTAGATCCATGCTGTCAAAGGTACGGGCGCGGTACGACAACCGGGGCAGCCGCCGGTCTGAACCCGGCCGCCTCCCCCGGGAGTAGACTCCGCGCCCCGCGTACCGCGCTCGCTGTACGGATTCCCCTCGGTCGACTCGGTCAGCCGCGATGTGCGCGCAGCGCCGGGTTCCGCAGGAGGAGCGCGACCCGGATGACGGGCAGCATGCAGATGACCTGCGCCGCCGCGTACCAGGGCGGGCAGACGCCCGGGATCAGGTCGACGGCGATGATGGCGACCGGCATGACGACGGCGAGGGTGCGCACGCGCTCGAAGGCGCGGCGGGAGCCGCGGGAGGCGGCGAGGGTCAGCCGGTGCATCAGCACCGCGACCACGGGCAGCAGGACCGCCCTGACCCACATGAACGTGTTCACCATGTGGCCGCTGCCCGCCACCGCGACGACGGCCAGGAGGGCGACGGTACTGAGCGCCGCACAGATTCTGATGCTGTTCGCGGCCGCGCCGAAGGCTTGCCGGGTGGCTTCGGGGGCTCCTCGTCGGGCGTCGGGGGCTTCTCGTCGGGCGTCGGGGGCTTCTCGGGTCTCCATGCCCTTGACGCTATGGAGCGCCCCTACGGACCGGTATGCGTCTGGGCCCACGGAGGGGTGGGGCAAGCCCCACTCCCCGGCCGATCGGGGCGGTGGCGCGGGTCGGCCGGTGCAGAGTGGGGGCACCCCGGACGTCCGGTGGAGATGGCGGAGGAAGGCGGAGGAAGAGGGTCATGGATCAGCTGAAGGCACGGGCGGCGTGCGTCGGTGTGGGGTTCGTGCGGTCGTGCGCCGTGGCGGTCGTCAGCATGCTGGTCCCGGCCGTGTGGGCCGCCGCTGTGGCGCTGGGGATCGCGTGGGGCGCGGCCAACCCGTGGTCGTGGCTCGCGCCGCTCGTCCTGGTGTGCGTGGGCACGCTCGGCCTGGCCCGCCCCGTCTGCCGGGCGATCCGCGCTCTCGTCGCGCGGTGGACGGGCACGGCCATCCCCGCCGGTTACCGGCAGGCCGGGCCCGTGACGCGGATGTCCACCGGGTACTGGTGGAACGGCTTCGGCTACGAACGCACCAGCCGCGACGCCCTCCTCGACCAGAAGACGCGGGTCCGCTGGCGCGACCCGGCCAACTGGCGCGACCTGCGCTTCATGGCCGTCCTGCCGTGCACTGCGGGCCTGGTCGCCTGCCTCCCGGCGGCCGGTGTGGCGGCGGCCGTCGTCGCTCTCGGCATGACGGGGCGGGTCGCGCTGCCCGTAGGGGCGCTCGGCCTCGCGGTGGCCGTCGCCGCGGCGCCGTACGCCTGGCGGCCCGTCGAGCCGGTGGCCGTCCGCTTCCTGCGCCCGTCGCCCGCGATGGCGCTGGCGGACCGGGTGGCCGAACTGACCGTCCAGCGTGCGGACACGACCGTCGCGCAGGCCGCCGAGATCCGCCGCATCGAACGGGACCTGCACGACGGGGCGCAGGCCCGCCTGGTCGGGCTCGGTCTCTCCCTCGCCACCGCGGAGATGCTGATGGCGTCCGACCCCGAGCAGGCCCGTGCGCTGATGCGGGACGCCCGGGTGGGCGCCGCCGCCTCGCTGGCCGAACTCCGCGAACTGGTCCAGGGCATCAGCCCGCCCGTACTCACCGAGCGCGGCCTCGTGGACGCCGTCCGCGCGCTCGCCCTGGACGTCCCGCTCGACGTGACGGTCGGCGCCGACGACGGACTGCGCCTGGAGCCGCCGGTCGAGTCGGCCGTCTACTTCGGCGTCGCCGAGCTGCTCACCAACGCGGTCCGGCACGCCGGGGCGTCCCGGGCGGGCGTCTCGCTCACCCATGACGGTGTCGGCATCGTCGTGGAGGTCGAGGACGACGGCCGGGGCGGCGCCGACGCGCGGCCCGGCGGCGGGCTCGCGGGCCTGCGCGGCCGTCTCGCCGTCTTCGACGGCACGGTGGAGATCGCCAGTCCGGTGGGCGGCCCGACCCGTGTGAGGATGACGGTGCCATGCGAATCGTTGTAGCCGAAGACCTCTACCTCCTGCGTGACGGGATGGTCCGCCTGATCGAGGCGTGCGGGCACCAGGTCGTCGCGACCGCGGCCACCGGGCCCGAGACGCTCGACGCGCTGCGGACGTGGCGCCCCGACGTGTCCGTCATCGACGTCCGCATGCCGCCGACGCAGACGGACGAGGGGCTGCGCGCGGCGCTCGCCGCCCGCCGCGAGATGCCCGGCCTGCCGGTCCTCGTACTCTCCCAGCACGTCGAGCAGTTGTACGCGCGCGAGCTCCTTGCCGACGGTTCCGGGGCGGTCGGCTATCTCCTCAAGGAGAGCGTGTTCGACGCCGAGCAGTTCATCGGCTCCCTGGAGCGCGTCGCGGCGGGCGGGACCGCGATGGACCCGGCCGTCATCGCGAAGCTGCTCTCCGCGGGCTCCCCGGGCCGTGGCCTTGACCGGCTGACCGAACGCGAGCGCTCCGTCCTCGGCCTCATGGCCGAGGGGCTCTCCAACCAGGCCATCGGCCGCCGCCTCTTCCTCAGCGACAGCGCGATCGGCAAGTACACGACGTCCATGTTCGGCAAGCTCGGCCTCAGTGACGACGACGACAGCAACCGCCGGGTAAGGGCGGTCCTCACCTACTTGAACGAGGCGTAGTCAAAGCCCGTCCGGCGCTTGAGGACGAACTCGGCGAAGCCGGTGTTGAACCGAGCCACGGGTACGGGGGGGCGACTCAGACCCCGTCCGCGCCCTCGGAGGGCACCGTCACCAGCCACCGCGTCTCCCGCCGCGGCCGCAGGTACAGCGCCCAGTACAAGGTGGCCGCCACCACGATGCCGCCCGTCCAGACGAGGTACTCCGCCTCCTGTTGGCTCAGTACGTACGCGAGCACCGCGATCAGCACCACGGGCACCGCGGGCCACAGCGGCATCCGCCAGGCCGAGCCGTGCCGGTGCGAGCCGCGGCGGCCGAGCAGCGCGGCGACCGCGACGAGCAGGTACATGCCGGTCACGGAGACGCCGGTCACGCCGTACAGCGTGTCCAGGTTGACGAAGCACAGGAGCGCGCCGGGGACGCCCACCAGGAGCGTGGCCACCCAGGGGGCGCCGGACGCGCCGAGCTTCGACAGGCCCTTGTTCACGGGTGAGGGCCACGCCTTGTCCCGTGCCGAGGCGAACAGGACGCGGGAGTTCTGGATGACCATGACGATGCCCGCGTTGATGATCGCGAGGGCGACGCAGAGGCTGACGAACGTGCCGACCGCCGAGTTGGACCAGGCCGTCACCATGGCGCTGATGTCGCCCTCGGTCAGGGCGGACAGGCTCTCGGCGCCCATGGTGATCGCGACGACCGGCACCAGGATGATCACGGTGGAGATGGCGAGGGTGGCGAGGACGGTGCGTGCGACGTTGCGGCGCGGGTTCTCCAGCTCCTCGGAGAGGTAGACGGCCGTGGAGAAGCCCTGCGTGACGAAGAGGGCGATGGCGAGGCCGGAGACGATCAGCATGGCGGTGACCGTGTCGACGCCACCGGGGCCCGAGCCCGCCACGGAGAGGTCGGCCAGGCTGCCCGCGCCCCGCTCGGCGTGGGTGAAGCCGAGGACGGCCACCACTCCTGCCGCGATGACTTCCAGGACCAGGAAGATGCCGGTGATCCACGCGTTGGCGCGCAGGTCGAGCAGGCCCGCGAGGGTGGCGAGGATCATGACGCCCGCGCCCGCGTAGGAGGGGTCGAGGTGGATGACCGGGGTCAGGTAGTCCGCCGTACCCATGGCGATCACCGGCGGCACGATCATCACGACGAGCAGGGAGAGGACGAAGACCAGCCAGCCCGCGAGGCGTCCCGCCATCGTCGAGACCATCGCGTACTCGCCGCCCGCGCTGGGGATGAGCGTGCCGAGCTCCGAGTAGCAGAACGCGACGCCGACGCAGATCAGGGAGCCGATCGCGATGGTGAGCGCGGTGGCGGTGCCGAGCGAGGAGAAGAGGTCGGGGACGACGACGAAGAGCGTGGAGGCGGGCGTCACGCACGACAGCGTGAGGAGGGTGCCGCCGACGACGCCGATGGAGCGCTTGAGCTTCTGGGGGTCCCCCGGGACGGCCACCGGCGCCGAGGGGGCCTCGGTGGCGGCGGACTGGAGCGGGCGAAGCGTATCCGTCATGGAGCGCGATTCCGATCGACTCGTGCGGCAGGAGTACGGCGGGAGCGCTATCGCCTCCGAAGGGCTGATGAGCTGGTGTTTCGGTGGCTCCCGGCGCGTCATCGAACCCCGGCGGCAACCGGCACGTCAACGGTCGTCCACCTACGGAATCCGCAGCCGCGAAGATCCCCAAGTAGCCTCACTTTCCCAAGAGTTTGCCCCCATGGGTCGCAATGAACATGCCTGCACGAAGAATGACCTTGATATTGCAGGCGTATGAACGCGGTGGCATTCGTTGCCCGAATTGCGCCCTGTGCACGGGAACCGCAAGGACGGCGTCAAAAAAGAATCGGGGCCGTCCGGAATCCGGACGGCCCCGCTCCACACTCGGTGACGGAGTGGCTCCCGTCAGTGCGTCGACTCCCTCGCCGCCCCCGAGTGGGTCGGGTACAGCCGGTACGAGGGGTCGAGGTCCCGGACCTCCACCGAGTACGTCGCGCCCTCGACCCCGGACAGGTGCTTGTCGAGCAGCGCGAGCACGTCGTGGGAGAGTGCGGCCTTCACGCCGCGCGTGCGCCCCGCGAGGAGCCCCACGGTGACGTGCAGGAAGGGCGCTCCCGGCCTGCCGTCCACGAAGGCGGCCGCCGGGCGGCAGAAGGTCTTTCCCACCCCGACCGAGTCCACCCGCTCCACGACCAGGGGATGCAGCTCCGCCACGAGGGCGGGCAGGTCCAGGACGCCGGACAGGGTGTCGGCGTAGTCGATGTCGATGTGCGGCATGCTCACGGCCTTCCATGTAGTGCACACACATCGTAGAACGGTGAACCAACGGCTGAGCCCCCGGCCGACGGGCCGGGGGCTCTGGAGCCGATGAAGGGGAGATCGGCTCAGTGGTTGCGCGGGAAACCGAGGTCGACGCCGGCCGGGGCGTCCGAGGGGTCCGGCCAGCGCGTGGTGACGACCTTGCCGCGCGTGTAGAAGTGCGTGCCGTCGTTTCCGTAGATGTGGTGGTCGCCGAAGAGCGAGTCCTTCCAGCCACCGAAGGAGTGGTAGCCCACCGGCACCGGGATCGGCACGTTCACGCCGACCATGCCCGCCTCGATCTCCAGCTGGAAGCGGCGGGCCGCGCCGCCGTCCCTGGTGAAGATGGCGGTGCCGTTGCCGAACGGCGAGGCGTTCATGAGCGCCACGCCCTCCTCGTACGTGTCGACGCGCAGCACGCACAGGACCGGGCCGAAGATCTCGTCCTGGTAGGCCTTGGCGGTCGTCGGGACGCGGTCGAGCAGCGAGAGGCCGATCCAGTGGCCGTCCTCGTGGCCCTCCACCGTGTAACCCGTGCCGTCCAGCACGACCTCGCAGCCCTCGGCCGCGGCACCCGTGACGTACGAGGCGACCTTGTCGCGGTGGGCGGCGGTGATGAGCGGGCCCATCTCGGACGCCGGGTCGTTGCCGGGGCCGATCTTGATCTGCTCGGCGCGCTCCTTGATCTTCGCGACGAGCTCGTCGCCGATCGCGCCGACCGCGACGACGGCCGAGATCGCCATGCAGCGCTCGCCCGCGGAGCCGTAGGCGGCGGAGACGGCGGCGTCGGCGGCCGCGTCCAGGTCGGCGTCGGGCAGCACCAGCATGTGGTTCTTGGCGCCGCCGAGCGCCTGTACGCGCTTGCCGTTGGCGGAGGCGGTGGCGTGGATGTGCCGGGCGATGGGCGTGGAGCCGACGAAGGAGACGGCAGCGACGTCCGGGTGCTCAAGGAGGCGGTCCACGGCCACCTTGTCACCGTGCAGGACGTTGAAGACGCCGTCGGGCAGACCGGCCTCGCTCAGGAGCTCCGCGATCTTCATCGCGGCGGACGGGTCCTTCTCGCTCGGCTTGAGCACGAAGGTGTTGCCGCACGCGATGGCCAGCGGGAACATCCACATCGGCACCATGGCGGGGAAGTTGAAGGGCGTGATGCCCGCGACGACGCCGAGCGGCTGGCGGATGGACGCCACGTCCACGCGCGAGGCCACCTCCGTCGACAGCTCGCCCTTCAGCTGCACGGTGATGCCGCAGGCCAGGTCGACGATCTCCAGGCCGCGGGCGACCTCGCCGAGCGCGTCCGAGTGGACCTTGCCGTGCTCGGCGACGATCCGCTCGGCGATCGCGTCGCGGTTGGCGTCGAGCAGCGCGCGGAACTTGAAGAGGATCGCGGTGCGCTTGGCGAGCGAGGACGTGCCCCAGGTCGCGAAGGCCTCGCGGGCGGCGGCGACGGCGGCGTCCACCTCGTCCACCGACGCGAACGCGACCCGCGTCGTGACGGCGCCGGTCGCCGGGTCGGTGACCGAGCCGTACGTACCGGACGCGCCCGCAGCCCTCTCGACGGGCTTTCCACCGATCCAGTGATTGACGGTCTTCGTCATGACAAGCATCCCTACTCTCACAGGTGGCGGCGTCGGGCAGCGACGTGCCGGTCGTACTCTTCTCTGGCCTTGACCGCGGATTCCCGGGTCGCGGTCTCGGCCACGGGCACATCCCACCACGCCTGTGCCGGGGGCGGGCCCGACACTGTGTCTGCCGTTTCCGTCTCCACATAGACACATGTGGGACGGTCTGCCCCCCGCGCTTCGCGCAGCGCCCCGCGCAGGTCACGGACGGTCTTGGCGCGCAGGACGCGCATCCCGAGCGAGGCCGCGTTCGCCGCGAGATCGACGGGCAGCGGACCCTCGGTGTACGTCCCGTCCGGCGCCCGGAAGCGGTACGCGGTGCCGAACCGCTCGCCGCCCACGGACTCCGAGAGGCCGCCGATGGAGGCGTAGCCGTGGTTCTGCAGGATGACGACCTTGATGGGGATGTTCTCCTGGACGGCGGTGACGAGCTCCGTCGGATTCATCAGATACGTGCCGTCGCCGACCAGCGCCCACACGGGCCTGCCGGGCGCGGCGAGCGCGACGCCGATGGACGCGGGGATCTCGTATCCCATGCAGGAGTAGCCGTACTCGACGTGGTACTGGCGCGGCGAACGGGCCCTCCACAGCTTGTGCAGATCACCGGGGAGCGACCCGGCGGCGTTGATGACGATGTCCTGCTCGTCCACCAACTCATCGAGAAGCCCGATGACTTGGACCTGCGTGGGCCGTATGTCCGGCTCGTCCGCCTGGAACGCGGCGTCGACGCGCTGCTCCCAGCGCTCCTTGTCGTCGCTGTACTCGACGGCGTACGCGGGCTCGACGCGGTGGCCGCGCAGCGCCTCGGTGAGCGCTTCGAGTCCGGCGCGCGCGTCGGCGATCAGGGGGACACCCGCCATCTTGTGGCCGTCGAAGGGCGTGATGTTGAGGTTGAGGAAGCGCACTCCGGACGCCTCGAAGAGGGTGCCGGACGCGGTGGTGAAGTCGCTGTAGCGGGTGCCGACGCCGATCACCAGGTCGGCGGTGCGGGCCAGCTCGTCGGCGGTGGCCGTCCCGGTGTGGCCGATGCCGCCGACGTCCGCCGGGTGGTCGTGGCTCAGGGAGCCCTTGCCCGCCTGGGTGGCGGCGACCGGGATGCGGGTCGCCTCGGCGAATTCCCGCAGGGCGTCCTCGGCGGCGCTGTGGTGGACGCCGCCACCGACGACGATCAGGGGGCGCCTGGCCTCGCGCACCGCGGCCGCGGCGGCGGCCAGTTCGCACGGGTCGGGCGCAGGCCTTCGGACGCCCCACACCCGCTCGGCGAAGAACTCCGCAGGCCAGTCGTACGCCTCCGCCTGCACGTCCTGCGGCAGGGCGAGGGTGACCGCGCCGGTCTCCGCGGGGTCGGTGAGCACCCGCATCGCGGCGAGCGCGGCGGGGATCAGCGCCTCGGGGCGGCTCACGCGGTCGAAGTACTTCGACACCGGGCGCAGACAGTCGTTGACCGATACGTCGCCCGCGTACGGGACTTCGAGCTGCTGGAGGACCGGGTCGGCGGGCCGGGCCGCGAAGGTGTCGCCGGGCAGCAGCAGGACGGGCAGCCGGTTGACGGTGGCGAGCGCGGCGCCGGTGACGAGGTTGGTGGCGCCGGGCCCGATCGACGTGGTGACGGCGTGCGCGGAGAGCCGTCCGCTCTGGCGGGCGTACCCGACGGCGGCGTGCACCATGGCCTGCTCGTTGCGGCCCTGGTGGAAGGGCATCTCGTCGGCGTGCTCCACGAGCGCCTGCCCGATGCCCGCCACGTTGCCGTGCCCGAAGATGCCCCAGGTCGCGCCGATCAGCCGCTGTCTGACGCCGTCCCGTTCGGTGAACTGCCGGGCCAGGAAGCGCACCAGCGCCTGCGCGGTGGTGAGCCTGACGCTGCCCTTCGGGGTCCCCGTCATCGATATCCCTCCGTGTGGTCCGGGTGGAAGCAGATCCGCCACTCCCGCTCCTCGCCCGGACCCGCCATCACATTCAGGTAGTACATCGCGTGTCCCGGCTGGGCGACGGACGGGCCGTGCCAGCCGTCGGGCACCAGGACGGCGTCCCCGGTGCGGACCTCGGCGAGGACGTCGGTGCCGCCCGCCCGGGACGGGAACACCCGCTGGTACCCCATTCCCGCACGGCCGCCTCGTGCCTCGATCTCGAAGTAGTAGATCTCCTCCAGCTCCGCCTCGACGCCGGGGCGGTGCTCGTCGTGCTTGTGGGGCGGGTACGAGGACCAGTTGCCGCCGGGCGTGATGACCTCGACGGCGATCAGGCGGTCGCACTCGAAGGCGTCCGCGGAGGCGAAGTTGCGCACTTCGCGGGCGGTGCCGCCGCTGCCGCGGCGCTCCACTGGTACCTCCGGCGCGGAGCCGTAGCGGGCGGGGAGTCGACGCTCGCACTTCGCTCCTGCCAGGGCGAAGCGGCCTCCCGCGCCGGAGGCGATCTGGATCCGGGCATCACGCGGCACGTAAGCGAAGTCGGAGACTCCGCTGAACACGCTCTCGCGGCCCAGCAGTTCGATGATCCCGTCTGCTGTCTGCACCGTACAGCCGCCGGTCAGCGGGAGCACGATCCATTCACTCCCGCCGGTGGTGAAGGAGTGCCGCCCGCCCGGTTCGATCTCGACGACGCGCAGCTGCGAGTAGGTCCAACCGGCCCGCTTCGGGTCGATGGAGAGGGCATACGGACCGTCGGCCGCACTCCCTTTCGGTACGTACGTCATATGGGCCTCCCAGCCTCTTCCACCCCACGTGCCCAGCCTGCCCCGCTAAAGCAGCCCCACGGCGGTGTCGACCGCCCCCGCCACGTCGCCGTCGGGCGGATACAGCAGCGTCCTGCCCACGACGAGACCCTGCACGGTGGGCAACTGCAAGGCGCCGCGCCACTTCTCGTACGCGGCGTCCTGATCGCCCCCGACGTCGCCGCCGAGCAGCACGGCGGGCAGCGTCGAGGTCTCCATGACGCGGGCCATGTCGTCGGGGTTCTCGGTGACGGGGACCTTCAGCCAGGTGTACGCGGAGGTGCCGCCGAGACCGGACGCGATGGCGATGGACCGGATGACGGCGTCCGCGCTCAGGTCGTTGCGGGGCGGACCCGGGCCTTCGCGCCCGGCGAGGAACGGCTCGACGAAGACCGGAAGGCGGCGCTCGGCCATGGCGTCGACGACGCGGGCGGCGGAGTGCAGGGTGGTCAGCGAGCCGGGGTCGTCGTAGTCGACGCGCAACAACAGCTTGCCCGCGTCGAACCCGAGCCGCTCGATGTCTTCGGGCCGGTACCCGGTGAACCGGTCGTCCATCTCGAAGACGGCCCCGGCAAGCCCCCCGCGGTTCATCGACCCCATGACGACCTTGCCGTCGAGAGCACCGAGGAGCAGCAGGTCCTCAAGAACATCGGCACTGGCGAGCACCCCGTCGACACCGGGCCTTGACAAGGCGAGACAGAGCCGTTCGAGAAGGTCCCGCCGGTTGGCCATGGCAAGCGGGTCCCGCCCGACCCCGAGCGAGCCGCGAGCGGGATGATCGGCAGCGATGATCATGAGCCGCCCACTCCCCCCGAGCAACTCCCGCCGCGCACGCCGCCCGGCGGCTTCGGCGATGGCTCCGGGACACCGAGCCCGCGTACGCACGAGCGCCCCGACGTCTACAGGCTGCAGCCCATATTTCAGCCCTGGCGATTGAGGAGCGGGCTCCGGCGCATACTTCAGCCCCTCCGGCGATTGAGGAGCGGGCTCCGGCGCATACTTCAGCCCCTCCGGCGATTGAGGAGCGGGCTCCGGCGCATATTTCAGCCCCTCCGGCGATTGAGGAGCGGGGTCCGGGGCAGAGCCCCGCGAACGGCCACCCCGGTCGACGCCCGGATTCACGTGACCGCCCCCGAAGCCACCGCCAAGGCGACCTCGCCAGCAAACGGCATGGCGGAAGAACACTCCAACCGAGAAGCCACGATCGCCCCCGCCGCATTCGCGTACCGCATGATCCGTTCGAGCTCCCACCCCGCAAGGAGCCCATGACACAGCGCCCCGCCGAACGCGTCCCCCGCACCGAGCCCGTTGAGGACCTCGACCGGTAGGGGCGGCACCTGCGCCGCCTCCCCCGCCCTGTTCATCGCGAGCACTCCCCCGGGGCCCTGCTTGACGACGGCCAGTTCGACCCCGGCGTCGAGCAACGCCCGTGCCGCCGCGCGAGGTTCGCGCACCCCCGTGGCGATCTCCACCTCGTCGAGGTTGCCGACGGCGACGGTGGCGTGCGCGAGGGCCGCCTCGTAGTGGGGCCGCGCCTGCGCGGGGTCGGCCCAGAACATGGGCCGCCAGTCGAGGTCGAACACGGTGACGCCCTCCGACCGCGCGGCCAGCGCCGCCAGCGTCGCGGTCCGGCTCGGCTCCGCGCACAGCCCCGTCCCGGTCATCCAGAAGATCCGTGCCGCCGCGATGGCGTCGAGGTCGAGCTCGCCCTCGTAGATCTCCAGGTCGGGCGCCTTCGGCAGCCGGTAGAAGTACAGCGGGAAGTCGTCCGGCGGGAAGATCTCGCAGAAGGTCACCGGCGTCGGCAGCCCCGCGACCGCGCTCACCCAGCGGTCGTCGACCCCGAACTCCCGCAGCGCTCCGTGCAGATACTCCCCGAAGGGGTCCTCGCCGGTGCGGGTGACGACGGCGACGCGGCGCCCGAGGCGGGCCGCGGCGACCGCGACGTTGCTGGCCGAGCCGCCGAGGAACTTCCCGAACGCGGTCACCTCGGCCAGCGGCACCCCCGCCTGCAGGGGATACAGGTCCACCCCGATCCGGCCCATCGTGATGACGTCGTACGGATCGGACACCCTGCACGCCCCTTCATCGCGTTCGTGCTCACCGCGTTCGTGCTCATCGCGTTCGTGTGCCCCCAGGTCTAATCCCGCCCCAGGAACCCTGTCAACATTTTGTCCTTACATTCGGACGACTGCTTGACACTCTTCCGAGACGGCCTGGAGTCTGGCTGATATGACGACGCTGTCTCGCATCCGGATCGGTTCGGCGCCCGACTCGTGGGGCGTGTGGTTCCCCGAGGACCCGCGACAGGTCCCCTGGCGCCGCTTCCTCGACGAGGTCGCGGACTCCGGATACGAGTGGATCGAGCTCGGCCCGTACGGCTATCTGCCCACCGACCCGGCCACACTGACCGAGGAGACCGCCCGCCGCGGCCTCAAGGTGTCCGCGGGCACGGTCTTCACGGGCCTGCACCACGGCCCCGCCGTCTGGGAGAAGACCTGGGCGCACGTCGCGGACAACGCCGCGCTCGCGCAGGCCATGGGGGCCGAGCACCTCGTCGTCATCCCCTCCTTCTGGCGCGACGACAAGACCGGCGAGGTCCTGGAGGACCGCGTCCTCACGCCCGCACAATGGCGCGAACTGACCACCCAGACCGAGCGCCTGGCCCACGAGGTCCGCGAGCGGTACGGCCTGCGCGTCGTGGTCCACCCGCACGCGGACACCCACATCGACAGCGAGGAGAACGTCACCCGTTTCCTCGACGCCACCGACCCCGGCCTCGTCTCGCTCTGCCTGGACACCGGCCACTACGCGTACTGCGGCGGCGACAGCGTCAAGCTCATCGAGACGTACGGCGAGCGCATCGGCTATCTGCACCTCAAGCAGGTGGACCCGGCGGTCCTGGCCGGGGTACGGGCCGAGGAGGTGCCGTTCGGGCCCGCGGTGGCGCGCGGCGTGATGTGCGAGCCGCCCGCCGGGGTGCCGGCCCTGGAGCCCGTCCTGGCCGCCGCCCAGAAGCTGGGCGTCGAGCTCTTCGCGATCGTGGAGCAGGACATGTACCCGTGCGAGCCGGACAGACCCCTGCCGATCGCCCGCCGCACCCGCTCCTTCCTGCGGTCGTGCGGCGCCTAGGGCCCGCGTCGGGCACCGCACGCACGCCGGGGTAACGCGCCCTCCGCATGCGTCTCTTCTGTCACAAACACTCCCGTCCTGTCACACATGTCTCACGTACGCGGGTCTTGCGTCACAGGCGGTCTACAGGCGCTCCCCTGCGGTCACTCAGCGTCGTTCACCGGGCACAGGCTGAGTGATCGCCACGCGCCGCGCCCAGCTCCCCCGTCGGCCCTTTCGGGCCGCCCTGGACGCGCGCAGGGAGGTGCCACTGATGACCGACCGCAGGCTTTGGTCGTACAAGGAGATCGCCGCGCACATTCGTGTGCAGCCCGACACCGTGCGCTCCTACCGCAAGCACGGTCTGCTGCCGGACCCCGACCACGTGGAGGGCGGCAAGCCCTATTGGTACGCGGACACCGTCCGCGCCTGGGTCGCGGCCCGGCCCGGCAACCGGGGCCGCAGAGACTGAGACCACGGGTCCGCCGCGGGTCCGCCGCAGGCCCACGGCGGGTCCCCGCTCATTGAGAAGTACCCCCTAGGGGTATAGTGTCGAGTGTGTCAGGAGGCCACCGGGGCTCCGGGGCCCCCTCCTGCACGCTACGCCGCACACGTACACACCCCTCCCGAGGAGAACGACATGAGCGCCCAGACCGAGCTCCCGCAGGCCGCGTCCGAGTCGACCGGGTCCTGCTGCTCCCCCAGCGGTTCCTGCCACTCCGACGCCGCCGAGGCGCCGCAGGGCGCCGTCACCACCGTGTACGAGGTGACGGGGATGACCTGCGGGCACTGCGAGGGCGCCGTCTCGGCGGAGATCTCGGAGATCGCGGGCGTCGGCTCGGTCAAGGCCGTCGCGTCCACGGGCCAGGTGACCGTGGTCTCCGCGGCCCCGCTGGGCGAGGCCGCGGTGCGCGCCGCCGTCGACGAGGCGGGTTACGAGCTCGTCGGCGTCAAGGCCTGACCGGCAGCCTGCCGGGTACCCCGGGCCCTGTGGTGCCGACAACAACCGGCACCACAGGGCCCGGAGCCGTCCCACCACCCCGGAAAGAGCCATGACGGAAGTCTCAAGCGCCGCGAACGAGGCCGAGATCCGCGAGGTCGAGATCCACGAGGTCGAACTCGCCGTCGGCGGCATGACCTGCGCCTCCTGCTCGTCCCGCATCGAGAAGAAGCTGAACCGCATGGAGGGCGTGACCGCCACGGTCAACCTCGCGACGGAGAAGGCGAAGGTCGCGTACGCCGGCGGGGTCGAGGTCGGCCAGCTCGTGGCCCTGGTCGAGAAGCTGGGTTATACGGCGGAGGAGATCGCCCCGCCCGCCCCCGACCCCGCCCCCGACGGCGATGGCGACGGCGACGGCGATGCGGCGCCCACCACCGCCGACATCACCGAGCCCGACACCCTGCGGCAGCGCCTGATCGTCTCCGCGCTGCTCTCGCTGCCCGTCGTCCTGCTCGCGATGGTCCCCGCCCTGCAGTTCGACTCCTGGCAGTGGCTCTCGCTGACCCTCGCCGCGCCCGTCGTCGTCTGGGGCGGGCTCCCCTTCCACCGGGCGGCGTTCACCAACCTCCGGCACGGGGCCGCCACCATGGACACCCTCGTCTCCGTCGGCACGCTCGCCGCCTTCGGCTGGTCGCTGTGGGCGCTGTTCGTCGGGGACGCCGGGATGCCGGGCATGCGGCACGGCTTCGACCTCACCGCCTCGCCCGGCGACGGCGCCTCGACGATCTACCTCGAAGTGGCCGCGGGCGTCATCACGTTCATCCTGCTCGGGCGCTGGCTGGAGGCCCGCTCCAAGCGGAAGGCCGGTTCGGCGCTGCGCGCCCTCCTTGAGCTCGGCGCGAAGGACGTGGCGGTGCTGCGGGACGGTGCCGAGGTGCGGGTACCGGTCGGGCGGCTCGTCGTCGGGGACCGGTTCGTCGTACGCCCCGGGGAGACCGTCGCGACCGACGGCACCGTCACCGAAGGCGCCTCCGCGGTCGACGCCTCGATGCTGACCGGCGAGTCCGTGCCGGTCGACGTCGCCGCGGGCGCGGCCGTGACCGGAGGCACCGTCAACGTCGCGGGGCGCCTCGTGGTGCGGGCGACGCGCGTCGGGTCCGACACCTCGCTGGCGCGGATGGCGCGGCTCGTCGAGGACGCGCAGACGGGCAAGGCCCAGGTGCAGCGCCTCGCCGACCGGATCGCCGGGATCTTCGTGCCGGTGGTCCTGCTCATCGCGATCGGCACGCTCGCCGGCTGGCTCGGCGCCACGGGCGACGCGACCGCCGCGTTCACCGCCGCCGTCGCCGTCCTGATCATCGCCTGCCCCTGCGCGCTCGGCCTCGCGACGCCGACGGCCCTGATGGTCGGCACCGGCCGGGGCGCCCAGCTCGGCATCCTCATCAAGGGCCCCGAGGTCCTGGAGTCCACGCGCCGCGTCGACACCGTCGTCCTGGACAAGACGGGCACGGTGACGACCGGCCGCATGGAGCTGACGGACGTCCACGTCACCGGGGGCAGCGGGGCCGACGGAGAGAACGGGGCCGAGGGAGAGAACGGGGTCGAGGGAGAGGCCGAGCTGCTCCGTCTCGCGGGCGCCCTGGAGCACGCCTCCGAGCATCCGGTCGCGCGGGCCGTCGCGGCGGGCGCCGCCGACCGTCTCGGGATCGCCGTCGGGGAGCTGCCGACGCCGGAGCGGTTCGAGAACGTCGCCGGGTCCGGGGTGCGCGGCACGGTGGAAGGCCACGAGGTGCTCGCCGGACGCGAGCGGCTCCTCGCGGACGCGGGCGTGACGGGCCTGGACGCGGTGGCCCGGCTGCGGGACGACGCGGAGGCCGCGGGGCGCACGGCCGTCCTGGTCGCCTGGGACGGCGCCGCACGCGGCGTCCTCGCCGTCGCGGACGCCCTGAAGGAGACAAGCCCCGAAGCGGTGCGCGAGCTGCGCGCGCTCGGTCTGACGCCGGTGCTGCTCACCGGCGACAACAAGGCCGTCGCCCGGACGGTCGCCGACGCGGTGGGGATCGCCCCGGACGCCGTGTTCGCCGAGGTCCTGCCGCAGGACAAGGTGGATGTCGTACGGCGGCTACAGGGCGAGGGCAGGGTCGTGGCGATGGTGGGGGACGGCGTGAACGACGCCGCCGCGCTCGCCACCGCCGATCTGGGCCTGGCGATGGGCACCGGCACGGACGCGGCCATCGAGGCGAGCGACCTGACATTGGTGCGCGGGGACTTGCGGGTGGCGGCCGACGCCATCAGGCTCTCCCGGAAGACCCTCGCCACCATCAAGGGCAATCTCTTCTGGGCCTTCGGCTACAACGTCGCCGCGCTGCCGCTCGCCGCCGCCGGTCTGCTCAATCCGATGATCGCGGGCGCCGCGATGGCGTTCTCCTCGGTCTTCGTGGTGACGAACAGTCTCCGGCTGCGGACGTTCACATAACCCCTTCACAAGGTCGTTTCAGCATCCTCACCCCGGTCACAGAATCCCCATATCGGGCCTCTTGCGCATGTACTGGACATATGCAAGAGACGCAGATCACAGTGATCCGAACGTAACCATTGGGGGAAGTCGCGAGTCTAATGGTGCGATGCAGGAAGATGTCTTGGGGGACGCCTTCCGACATCGGAGGACATCTTGGGGGATGCTCCTCGGAAATTGCGTTGCCGGGGCACGTGCACCGGGGAGCTTTGAGCGGCCCTCCCGTACGTACGCGTCCCGGCAGACCGCAGGGCAGCCACAGACGCCCGGCCGGATCCCGTGGGGGGAATCCGCACCGGGAAAAAGGGAAGCGCCCCGACCGTCGACCCGTGGGGGGATCGATGGCGGGGCGCTTTCCGCTTTGTGCCCGGGTTTGCGTCCGGGTTTGTGTCCGGGTTTGTGTCCGGGTTTGTGTCGGGGGGTCAGCGACCCTCGACCGGGACGAAGTCCCGGAGGACCTCACCCGTGTAGATCTGCCGGGGGCGGCCGATGCGCGATCCCGGCTCCTTGATCATCTCGTGCCACTGGGCGATCCAGCCGGGCAGCCGGCCGAGCGCGAACAGTACGGTGAACATCTCGGTCGGGAAGCCCATCGCGCGGTAGATGAGGCCCGTGTAGAAGTCCACGTTCGGGTAGAGCTTGCGCTCGACGAAGTAGTCGTCGGCCAGCGCGTGCTCTTCCAGCTTCAGCGCGATGTCGAGCAGCTCGTCGGACTTGCCGAGCGCCGAGAGGACGTCGTGCGCCGCCGCCTTGATGATCTTCGCCCGGGGGTCGAAGTTCTTGTAGACGCGGTGCCCGAAGCCCATGAGCTTCACGCCGTCTTCCTTGTTCTTCACCTTGCGGATGAAGGTGTCGACGTCGCCGCCGGAGGCCTGGATGCCTTCCAGCATCTCCAGGACCGACTGGTTGGCACCGCCGTGCAGCGGGCCCCACAGGGCCGAGATGCCGGCCGAGATCGAGGCGAACATGTTCGCCTGCGAGGAGCCGACCAGCCGCACGGTGGACGTCGAACAGTTCTGCTCGTGGTCCGCGTGCAGGATCAGGAGCTTGTCGAGCGCGTTGACCACGACCGGGTCGAGCTCGTACTCGGCGGCGGGCACCGAGAAGGTCATGCGCAAGAAGTTCTCGACGTAGCCGAGGTCGTTGCGCGGGTAGACGACCGGGTGGCCCTGCGACTTCTTGTACGCGTAGGCCGCGATCGTCGGAAGCTTGGCGAGAAGGCGGATCGTCGAAAGGTCGCGCTGCTTCTCGTCGAACGGGTTGTGGCTGTCCTGGTAGAACGTCGACAGCGCGCTCACCACGGACGACAGCATCGCCATCGGGTGGGCGTCACGCGGGAAGCCGTCGTAGAACCGCTTGACGTCCTCGTGCAGCAGGGTGTGCTGCGTGATCTCGTTCTTGAAGGTGGCCAGCTCATCGACCTTCGGCAGTTCGCCGTTGATCAGGAGGTACGCCACCTCGGTGAAGGTGGAGCGCTCGGCCAGCTGCTCGATCGGGTAGCCGCGGTACCGGAGGATGCCCTGTTCACCGTCGAGATAGGTGATGGCGGATTTATAGGCGGCGGTGTTGCCATAGCCGCTGTCCAGGGTCACCAGACCGGTCTGGCCACGGAGCTTCCCGATGTCGAAGCCCTTGTCGCCCACGGTCGACTCGACCACCGGGTAGGTGTACTCGTCGTCGCCGTACCGCAGTACTACACCGTTGTTAGCGTTCTCGCTCACGTCATCCCTCACCGACGTTGTGCCTCTTCTTCGAGGTGCCCTGACTGTCTCTACCATCCCCCATTTGGCCCTGGAGAGTGCACTCGGGGTCGACCATTGGGCCTATTGGCGGCACTCAGTGCCGCCAACCTGCTCATCCTGCCCCCTTCGCCCCGGTTCCGGAAGTGCTGTGTGACGTTTCCGACTCGTTTGATCGATCAAATCAGCCGGGGCCTGCTCCGCGGCGCCCCGAGAGCCGGAAATCCAGGGCCGTACAGCGCCGGCCCGCGGAGACCGTGCGCACTGCCTGCCCCAGAGCCTTGCGCGAACCGACCAGGACCACCAGCCTCTTGGCGCGCGTCACGGCCGTGTAGAGCAGATTCCGCTGCAGCATCATCCATGCCCCGGTGGTGACCGGGATCACCACCGCCGGATACTCACTTCCCTGCGAGCGGTGGATCGTCACGGCATAGGCGTGCGCCAGCTCGTCCAGTTCGTCGAAGTCGTACGGGACTTCCTCGTCCTCGTCCGTGCGGACGGTGAGCCGCTGCTCGTCGGGGTCGAGGGCGGTGACGACGCCCACCGTGCCGTTGAAGACGCCGTTCTGGCCCTTCTCGTAGTTGTTGCGGATCTGGGTGACCTTGTCGCCGACGCGGAAGACCCGGCCGCCGAACCGCTTCTCGGGCAGGCCGGGCCTGGCGGGCGTGATGGCCTGCTGGAGGAGGCCGTTGAGGTTCCCCGCGCCCGCGGGGCCGCGGTGCATGGGCGCGAGGACCTGCACGTCACGGCGCGGGTCCAGGCCGAACTTCTGCGGGATGCGGTGCGCGGCGACGTCCACCGTCACGCGGCCCGCGTCCTCGGTCTCCTCCTCGACGAAGAGGAAGAAGTCCTTCAGGCCCTGGGTGAGGGGCGGGAGGCCGGAGTTGATGCGGTGGGCGTTGGTGACGACGCCCGACTCCTGGGCCTGCCGGAAGATGCGGGTGAGCCGGACGGCGGGGACCGGGCTCCCGTCGCTGAGCAGGTCCCGCAGCACCTCGCCCGCCCCGACGCTGGGCAACTGGTCCACATCGCCGACGAAGAGCAGATGGGCGCCCGGCGGCACCGCCTTCACCAGCTTGTTGGCGAGCAGCAGGTCGAGCATCGAGGCCTCGTCGACGACGACCAGATCGGCGTCGAGCGGCCGCTCCTTGTCGTACGCCGCGTCTCCCCCGGGCCGCAGTTCGAGCAGGCGGTGCACGGTGGAGGCTTCGGCGCCGGTGAGCTCGGCGAGCCGCTTGGCGGCGCGCCCGGTGGGGGCGGCGAGGACGACCTTGGCCTTCTTGGCGCGGGCCAGCTCGACGACGGAACGGACCGTGAAGGACTTGCCGCATCCTGGTCCGCCGGTCAGGACGGCGACCTTCTGGGTCAGCGCGAGCTTGACCGCCTCCTCCTGCTCGGGCGCGAGCTCGGCCCCGGTGCGGGCGGCGAGCCAGGAGAGGGCCTTGTCCCAGGCGACGTCCCGGAAGGCGGGCATGCGGTCGTCGCCGGTCTTCAGCAGGCGCAACAGCTGTCCCGCGAGGGAGAGTTCGGCGCGGTGGAAGGGGACCAGGTAGACGGCGGTGACGTCCTCGCCGCCGTCCGGGCCCGGCACGCTCTCCCGTACGACACCCTCCTCCTCGCCCGCGAGGGCGGCGAGGCAGTCGATGACGAGGCCCGTGTCGACCTGGAGCAGCTTCACCGCGTCGGCGATGAGGCGCTCCTCGGGGAGGTAGCAGTTGCCCTGGTCGGTGGATTGCGAAAGGGCGTACTGCAGGCCTGCCTTGACGCGCTCCGGGCTGTCGTGCGGGATGCCGACGGACTGGGCGATGCGGTCGGCGGTGAGGAAGCCGATGCCCCAGACGTCGGCGGCGAGGCGGTAGGGCTCGTTCTTCACGACGGAGATGGAGGCGTCGCCGTACTTCTTGTAGATGCGCACGGCGATGGAGGTGGAGACCCCGACTCCCTGGAGGAAGACCATGACCTCCTTGATGGCCTTCTGCTCCTCCCAGGCGGCGGCGATCATCTTGGTCCGCTTGGGGCCGAGTCCGGGCACTTCCACGAGCCGCTCGGGCTCGGTCTCGATGATGTCGAGGGTGTCGACCCCGAAGTGGGTGGTGATCCGGTCGGCCATCACGGGGCCGATGCCCTTGATGAGGCCGGAGCCGAGATAGCGGCGGATGCCCTGGATGGTGGCGGGCAGCACCGTCGTGTAGTTCTCGACGGTGAACTGCTTGCCGTACTGCGCGTGGGAGCCCCAGCGGCCCTGCATCCGCAGGCTCTCGCCGACCTGGGCGCCGAGCAGCGCGCCGACCACGGTGAGCAGGTCATTCGCGCCGCGTCCGGTGTCGACGCGCGCGACCGTGTACCCGGTCTCCTCGTTGGCGTACGTGATGCGCTCGAGGACCCCCTCGAGCATCGCCGTCGCCGCTGCTGGACTCGCCATGATCCGACGCTACCGCCCGGCACTGACAGCGCGTGCGGGTGTCCGGCTCCAGGACGTCCAGACCTTCGAAGGGGCCTGGTCCCATGGACCAGGCCCCTTCGGGTTTCCCCTCCCCTGCCAAGACCTCGCGATCCCCCCAGATCCCCCGGATCCCCCCGGATCCTGGTTCCCCCCTGAAGCCCTGACGCCGAGTACGACACGCGTGGTGCCCGAAGGGTTGCACGGTGTGGCCCATTATTTTTTCTACGGCCCTCCAGATGCCCGCAAAGCGGGGCAGACGTAGCGTTTGTCGCATGAGCGATGAACCTCGGTCCTTCGAGCAGGACGTGCTGCACGAGCTCGGTGACGACAGGCTCCACGAGATCGCCGGTCTGCTCGGCACGGACGCGTCCGGCGCCCAGGACGTCGTGGGCACCACGGTGTCCGCGCTCTCCGGGAACCTCCAGGACAAGGCGGCCGCCGACGATCCCGCGGAGGCCGAGGAGGTGCGCCAGGCCGTCGCCGAGGTGGGCGAGGCCCCCGCGCCCGCGCCCGGCGACGCGCCCCTGCAAGGAGTGGCGGCCTTCGGCGGGTTGGGCGGCCTGGCGGCCGGCGGGATGATGTCCGGCGTGCTCGCCAAGATGAGCAGGCCGGTGGCCAACGCGGTGTCCAAGAAGACCGGCATCCCCGCGCCGACGGTCACGCGCGTGATCGAGATGCTCATCCCCGTGGTGCTCGCGGTGCTCTCCAAGCGGGCGGCGGGCACGAAGGCCTCCGGTGGCGGGGCGGCCCCGAAGGGCGCCGCGTCCTCCGGCGGGCTCGGCGATCTCCTCGGCCAGATCCTGGGCGGCAAGAAGTAGCCGCCGCCGAGAGCGACACGAGGTAGCTGCCGCCGAGAGCGACACGAGGTAGCTGCCGCCGGGAGCGACAAGAGGTAGCTGCCGCCGGGAGCTTCAGGCGTGCGTGCGGAAGCGCCGCGCCGTCTCCCTCAGCACCTCGCCGCCCTCTCGCGCCCACAGGGCCTCGTTGAAGATCTCCACCTCGATACGGCCGCGGTACCCGGCGGCGTCGACGAGCGCACGCAGCGCCCTGAAGTCGACGCTTCCGTCACCCAACTGGCCCCGCCCGAGCAGCACGCCAGCGGGCAACGGCGTGATCCAGTCCGCCAGTTGGAAGGCGAACAGGCGACCGCCCGCACCCGCCCGCGCGATCTGCTCGGGCGCCCGGTCGTCCCACCAGATGTGGTACGTGTCCACGACCACCCCTACCTGGCTCGCGGGGAAGCGTTCCGCGAGGTCGAGGGCCTGGCCGAGGGTGGAGACCACGCAGCGGTCCGCGGCGAACATCGGGTGCAGCGGCTCGATGGCGAGGCGCACGCCCCGCTCCCGCGCGTAAGGGCCGAGGATGGCGAGCGCGTCCGCGACGCGCTCGCGCGCACCGGCCAGGTCCCTGCTGCCGGGCGGCAGACCGCCCGAGACCAGGACGAGGGTGTCCGTGCCGAGGGCCGCCGCCTCGTCGACCGCCGCACGGTTGTCGTCGAGGGCACGCGCGCGTGCCGCCTCTTCGCCGTCCGTGAAGAAGCCGCCCCGGCACAGGCTCGTCACCGTAAGACCGGCGTCCCGCATCAGTCGGGCGGTGCGCTCGACCCCGTACTCCTGGACCGGTGCGCGCCACAGGCCGACCGCGCGGATCCCTTCCTTGGCGCAGCCCTCGGCGAGTTCGGGGAGCGACCACTGTTTGACGGTCTCCTGGTTGACGCTCAGCCGGGAGAGCGTCAGGGGTGGCTGGGGGCTCGGCGGGGCGATGGGGGTGACGCTCATTGGGGGACTCCGTGAACGGTGAGCAGGGAGCGCATACGGGCGGCCGCGAGGGCCGGGTCGGGGAACAGGCCGAGGCCGTCGGCCAGTTCGTAGGCGCGGGCCAGGTGGGGCAGCGAGCGGGCGGACTGCAGGCCGCCGACCATGGTGAAGTGCGACTGGTGGCCCGCGAGCCAGGCCAGCAGGACGACGCCCGTCTTGTAGTAGCGGGTGGGGGTCTCGAAGAGGTGGCGGGACAACTCGACGGTGGGGTCGAGGAGTTCGCGGAACTTGTGTACGTCGCCGGTGTCCAGGGCCCGGACGGCCGTCGCGGCGAGCGGGCCGAGCGGGTCGAAGATGCCGAGCAGGGCGTGGCTGAAGCCCTGGTCGTCCCCCGCGATCAGCTCGGGGTAATGGAAGTCGTCGCCGGTGTAGCAGCGCACGCCCTGGGGCAGGCGGCGGCGCAGGGCGATCTCGCGGCCCGCGTCCAGGAGCGAGACCTTGATGCCGTCGACCTTGTCGGGGTGGGCGGCGATGACCTCCAGGAAGGTGTCCGTGGCGGCGTCCAGGTCGGCGGAGCCCCAGTAGCCCTCCAGGGCGGGGTCGAACATCGGGCCGAGCCAGTGCAGGATCACCGGCTCGCGGGCCTGGCGCAGGAGATGGCCGTACGTCTGGAGATAGTCGTCCGGCGAGTCGGCCGTGGCGGCGAGGGCGCGTGACGCCATGAGGATCGCGCGGGCGCCGGTCGACTCGACGAGGGCGAGCTGCTCCTCGTACGCGGCCCTGACCTGCGCCAGACCGGCGGGCATGGCCAGTTGGTCGGTGCCGACGCCGCACGCGATCCGGCCGCCCACGGCCCTGGCCTCGGCGGCCGACCTGCGGATCAGCTCGGCGGCTCCCGCCCAGTCGAGGCCCATGCCGCGCTGGGCGGTGTCCATGGCCTCGGCGACGCCGAGGCCGTGCGACCAGAGGTGGCGGCGGAAGGCGAGCGTGGCGTCCCAGTCGATGGCGGCGGGGCCGTCCGGCGTGACGTCCGCGCGGGGGTCGGCGACCACGTGGGCGGCGGAGAAGACGGTGCGGGAGGTGAGCGGCGGGCCGCTCGCGGTGGCGGGCAGCGGCTCGCCGCGGGGGGTGTACGCGCGCGTGCCGCCGTCCGCGGCGGGGAGCAGGACGGTGGCGCTCACAGCGCGATCTCCGGTACGTCGATGCGGCGGCCCTGCGCGCAGGACTTCAGGCCGAGCTCGGCGAGTTGTACGCCGCGGGCGCCCGCGAGGAGGTCCCAGTGGTAGGGCGCGTCGGCGTACACGTGCTTGAGGAAGAGCTCCCACTGCGCCTTGAAGCCGTTGTCGAACCCTTCGGGGCCCTGGTTGTCGGGGACCTCCTGCCACTGGTCGCGGAAGGAGTGGGTGACGGGCAGGTCGGGGTTCCACACCGGCTTCGGTGTCGTACTCCGGTGCTGTACGCGGCAGTTGCGCAGGCCCGCGACCGCCGAGCCCTCGACGCCGTCGACCTGGAACTCCACGAGTTCGTCGCGGTTGACGCGGACCGCCCAGGAGGAGTTGATCTGCGCGACGGTGCCGCCGTCCAGCTCGAAGATGCCGTACGCGGCGTCGTCGGCGGTGGCGTCGTAGGGCTTGTCGCGCTCGTCCCAGCGCTGCGGGATGTGGGTGGCGGTGAGGGCCTGGACGCTGCGTACGCGGCCGAACAGTTCGTGCAGGACGTACTCCCAGTGCGGGAACATGTCGACGACGATGCCGCCGCCGTCCTCGGCCCGGTAGTTCCAGGACGGGCGCTGGGCGGGCTGTCCGTCGCCCTCGAAGACCCAGTAGCCGAACTCGCCGCGCACGGACAGGATCCGGCCGAAGAAGCCGCTGTCGATCAGCCGCTTCAGCTTGAGCAGACCCGGCAGAAAGAGCTTGTCCTGGACGACGCCGTGCTTGATGCCCGCGTCCTCGGCGAGGCGGGCGAGCCCGAGGGCGGCGTCGAGTCCGGTGGCGCTCGGCTTCTCCGTGTAGATGTGCTTGCCCGCGGCGATGGCCCGCTTGAGGGCCTCCTCGCGGGCGGAGGTGACCTGGGCGTCGAAGTAGATGTCGACGGCCGGGTCGGCGAGGACCGCGTCCAGGTCGGTCGAGTAGTGCTCCAGACCGTGCTGGGCGGCGAGTGCGCGCAGGGCGTGCTCGCGGCGGCCGACCAGGACGGGCTCGGGCCACAGCACGGTGCCGTCGCCCAGATCGAGGCCGCCCTGTTCGCGGAGGGCGAGGATCGAGCGGACCAGGTGCTGGCGGTGGCCCATGCGTCCGGTGACGCCGTTCATGGCGATGCGCACCGTCTTGCGTGTCACGAAAGTCCCTCCGTAGGGGCGTAGCAAGCGCTTTCTATCCAAGGGCAAGCTAGCCTGCCGGACAGGGTTGGACAAGGGCTTCGGTCGAGGGCGTGGCGGAAGTCGACGAGACGGGTGACCGGAGGACGACGAGATGACTGTGACCCTGGCGGACGTGGCGGCCCGCGCGCAGGTCTCCCCCGCCACCGTGTCGCGCGTGCTCAACGGCAACTACCCCGTCGCCGCCGCCACGCGCGAACGCGTCCTGCGCGCCGTGGACGACCTCGACTACGTCCTCAACGGACCCGCGAGCGCGCTCGCCGCGGCCACGTCCGACCTGGTCGGCATCCTCGTCAACGACATCGCCGACCCCTTCTTCGGGATCATGGCCGGGGCCGTGCAGTCCGCGATCGGCGGGCCGGGCGGACGGGCGGGCGGCGAGCGGATGGCCGTCGTCTGCAACACCGGCGGCTCCCCCGAGCGCGAACTCACCTACCTCACGCTCCTGCAGCGCCAGCGCGCCGCCGCGGTCGTCCTCACCGGAGGCGCCGTCGAGGACCCCGACCACGCGGCCGCCATCGCGGGCAAGCTGCGCAGGCTCGCGGAGGCGGGCTCACGGGTGGTGCTCTGCGGCCGGCCGCCGTCGCCGGAGACGGACGCGGTGGCGCTCACCTTCGACAACCGTGGCGGCGGGCAGCAGTTGACGGGCCATCTGCTGGGCCTCGGTCATCGGCGCATCGGCTACATCGCGGGCCCCGAGGAGCGCACGACCACCCGGCACCGCCTGGAGGGCCATCGCGCCGCCCTCGCCGCGCGGGGCATCGCGGACGACCCGGCCCTGACGGTCCACGGGCCCTATGACCGCCGCTCCGGCTACGACGCCACGGACGAACTCCTGCGCCGCGCCCCCGACCTGACGGCCGTCGTCGCCGCCAACGACACGGTGGCACTCGGCGCGTGCGCGGCCCTGCGCGACAAAGGCCTGCGCATCCCGGACGACGTCTCGGTGGCAGGCTTCGACGACCTCCCCTTCAGTATCGACGCGGTCCCCGCCCTGACGACGGTCCGCCTCCCCCTCCACGAGGCGGGCGCACGGGCAGGCCGCATCGCCATGGGCAAGGAGAAGCCGCCGCCGGGCGGGGTGGCGACGGTGCACGGGGAGTTGATGGTGCGGGGGTCCACGGCGGGGCCTCGGTAGGGGCGGGGCCCCGGGGTGGCGGCCCCGGAGTGGCGGCCCCGGAGTGGCCTGACGGGGCGTCACCCCACCCTTCCCCTAACCCACCAACCGCCCCAGCACCCCCACCCCCTCCGCGATCTCGGCCGTGCCGGTTGCCGCGTAGCCGAGGACCAGGCCCGGGGGGTGCGGGAGTTGGGTGTGCCAGGTCAGGGGGTGGGTCTTGATTCCGTGGTGCAGGGCGGTGGCGGCCAGGGCGGTGTCGTCGCCCCCGGGGACGTACGCGTCGTACGCGTCGAGGGTGATCATCAGGTGCAGGCCCGCGGCCGCGCCGTGCACCACCGCCTTCGGCAGGTGCGTCGCGAGCGCCGCGATCATCGCGTCCCTGCGCCTGCGGTGACGCTTGCGGACGAGGCGCAGGTGGCGTTCGAGGGCGCCGGAGTCCATGAGGTGGGCGAGGACGAGTTGGGGCAGGGCCGCGCTGCCGAGGTCCGTGAGGCGTTTGGCGTCCACGAGGGCGTCGCGGTGGGCGGGCGGGGCGAGGAGCCAGCCGAGGCGCAGGGCAGGGGCGAGGAGCTTCGAGACGCTGCCCGCGTAGCAGACGTGGTCCGGGAGCAGGGAGCGCAGCGCGGGTACGGCGGGGCGGTCGTAGCGGTGTTCGGCGTCGTAGTCGTCCTCGACGATCAGGCCGCCGTCGCGGGCCCAGTCCATCAGCTCGCGGCGGCGCTCGCCGCCAAGGACGACCCCCGTGGGGAACTGGTGGGCGGGCGTGAGCAGAACGGCCGGGGCCCCGCAGGCGCGCAGCGCGTCGACACGGATGCCGTGGGCGTCGACCGGCACGGGCGGGGTGCCGAGCGGGCGCAGGTGCTGCCGTACGCCGAGCGAACCCGGCTCCTCGACGGCCACCTGTGAGATCCCGTCGGCGTGCAGGACGTCGACGAGCAGCCGCAGCGCCTGGGCCGTGCCGTTCACGATCATCACGTCGTCCGGATCGGCGAGGATCCCCCGGTTGCGGGAGAGCCAGCGTGTGACGGCGCCCCGCAGGGCGGGGGTGCCGCGCGGATCCCCGTATCCGAAGTCCGGCGGCGTGAGCCCGTCGAGCACGGCGCGCTCGGCCCGCAGCCAGGCCGCGCGCGGGAAGGCGGAGAGGTCGGGGAGGCCGGGCGACAGGTCGATCCGGGCGGGCACGGCACGGATGGCGTCGAAGACGCCCAGGTCGGGAGGGGTGATGAAGAGGTCGGCGTGGGGTGGAGCCGTCTCTCCGCCCGCCCCTGGGCTTGTGCCCTGTACCGCCCCAGGGCTTGTGCCCTGTACCGCCCCTGGGCTTGTGCCCCGCACCGAAGTCGAGCCCCCGGGCAGCCCGGCCCGCGCCCGCGGCACCGCCACGACGACCGTGCCGCCCCGGCCGCGCCCCGCCACGTGCCCGTCCTCCGTGAGCCGCCGGTACGCCTCCGTGACGACGCCTCGGGAGACGCGCAGGTCACCGGCGAGGGTGCGGGTGGCGGGCAGTCTGCTGCCCGCGGGGAGGCGGCCGTCCGCGATCGCGCTCCTGAGCTGTGCGGTCAGCCAGTCGGAGAGCCCGCCCTTGGGGGCCTCGCCGGGGTCGAGCTGGAGGAAGTCCGAGGTTGAGGCGGCACCAGCCGCTACGGACCGGTCGGGAGCTATGGGCCGGTCGGGAGCTATGGGCCGGGCAGGAGTTACGGACCGGGCAGGAGTTACGGACCGGTCGAGAGGAGATCCAATGGACCTGTTCATGGAGCCATTGTGGCGCCAGGGTCGGGGCATGGAATTCTTCCTCACCTCCCTCGTCGTCTGCGTGACGCCCGGCACCGGCGCCCTGTTCACGATCGCGGCCGGACTCTCGCGGGGCACCCGTGCCGCGGTCATCGCGGCCGTCGGCTGCACGCTGGGCGTGGTCCCGCACATGGTGGCCGCGATCACCGGCCTCGCGGCGCTCCTGAACGCCAGCGCCGTCGCCTTCCAGACGCTCAAGTACCTGGGCGTGGCCTACCTGCTGTACATGGCGTGGAGCACCTGGCGGGACCGGAGCGAGCTCACCGCTGAGCGGGAGAGCGAGCCGCGTTCGGCGGGCCGCACGATCCTGACGGGCGTGCTGATCAACATCCTCAACCCCAAGCTGACGCTGTTCTTCTTCGCGTTCCTGCCGCAGTTCGTGAGCACCGAAGAGCCGTACGCCTTCCTGCGCATGACGGAGCTCAGCGCGTACTTCATGCTGATCACGTTCGTGGTCTTCGTGGCGTACGGGAGGTTCGCGGCGGCGATGCGCAGTCACGTCATCTCGCGGCCCGCGGTCGTGCGATGGATGCGGCGCGGCTTCGCCGCGGCGTTCGCCGCGCTGGGGGCGCGGCTGGCGTTCCTCTGAGGCGGCCCGGCGCGGCGGCGGGGTTGACCGGCCCCGCACGCCGCCTACTGTCGGACCATGAAATTCGCCTTCTCCACCCTCGGCGTGCCCGGCCTCCCCGTCCCCGACGTGCTGCGGCTCGCCACCGCCCACGGCTACCACGGAGTCGAGTTGCGCGCGCACCCCGAGGAGCCGGTGCACCCCGGGCTCGGGCTCGTCGAACGGGCCGATGTGGCGGCCGAGTTCAAGGCGGCGGGCGTCGAGATCCTCGGTATCGCGGGGTACGCGCGCGTGGCGGCGCCGGGCGACGACGAACCCGTACTCGAAGAGGTGCGTTCCCTCGTCGCCCTCGCCCGCGACCTGGGCGCCCCCTTCGTGCGCGTCTTCCCCGGCGGCGGCACCGAACAGAGCGCGGCCGAGGCCGACGCGACGGCCGCAAGGCGCCTCGGCACCGCCGCCCGGCACGCCGCCGACGCCGGCGTCCGCATCCTCCTGGAGACCCACGACTCGCACCGCACGGGCGCCGACGCCACCCGCGTCCTCGGCACCGTCGGCCACCGCCAGGTCGGCGCGCTGTGGGACCTGATGCACACCTGGCTCGGCGGCGAATCCGTCGCCGACACGTACGCGGCGCTCTCGCCCTACCTCGGCTACGTCCAGGTGAAGGACATCGCGTCGGCGGACGACACCACACCGCTGCCGCTCGGGTCCGGGGCCCTGCCGCTCGCCGAGTGCGTGGAACTGCTCAGCGCGGAGCAGTGGGAGGGGTGGCTGTGCTGGGAGTACGAGAAGCGCTGGTACGAGGATGCGGCACCGCTGGCGGATGCGCTGGGTCAGGGACGGGAGTTGCTGTCACGGCTTGTGACCCGTTCCGGCTGACGCCGCCCGCCCTCACGAACGAGGTCAGCGCGACGCCGCCCACCAGCAGGGCCGCGGCGCACCACCGCAACGCGCTCACCGACTCGTCCAGGACGAGGGCGGCGGACGACATCCCGAAGACCGGCACGAGCAGCGAGAACGGGGCGACGGTGGACGCGGGGTGGCGGCGCAGCAGGTACCCCCAGGCGCCGAAGCCGAAGACGGTCGTGACCCAGGCGACGTAGACGATGATGCCCGCGCCCGGCAGGTCGAGGGAGCGCAGCGCTGCCAGGTCCCGGGAGGGCCCCTCGAAGAGCAGGGAGAGGCCGAGCAGGGGCAGTACCGGGACCGTGCTCACCCACACCATGAAGTTCAGCGGGTCCGGCGGGGACGCCTTGCGGGTGAGGACGTTGGAGACGCCCCAGCAGGCCGCGGCGCCGATCAGCAGCACGAAAGCGGTGATTGGGCCGCCCTCCCCCTCGTCGACGGCCGCGACCGCGATCCCCGCGAGGGCGACGCCCATGCCCAACACCCGTACCCCACCTGGCCGTTCACCCAGGGTAAGCGCGGCGAACAAGGCGGTGAACACCGCCTGGATCTGCAGGACGAGCGAGGACAGACCGGCGGGCATCCCGGCGTCCATCCCGATGAACAGCAGCCCGAACTTGGCCACACCGAGCACGAGCCCCACCCCCACCACCCACCTCCACGCCACCTTCGGCCGCCCCACGAAGAAGACGGCGGGCAGCGCCGCGACGAGGAAGCGCAGGGCCGAGAAGAGCAGCGGCGGGAAGTGGTCGAGGCCCACCTCGATCACCACGAAGTTGACGCCCCAGACAGCGGCAACGAGGACTGCCAGACAGACATGTGCAGGTCGCATGCGTCGAGGATCACCCGGCACGACCGTGTAGGACCAGCGCGGATCTCTGCATGATTGGATGAAGCAACGCTTACGAAACGGGGGATCCGCCGTGCTCGATCTCGCCCGGCTCCGCGCCCTGCACGCCGTCTCCGTGCACGGCACCGTGGGCGCGGCCGCCACCGCGCTCGGCTACACGCCGTCCGCGGTCTCCCAGCAGATCGCCAAACTCGAACGCGAGACCCGCACGACGCTCCTCGAGCGCCGCGGCAGGGGCGTCGCGCTCACCGAGGAAGCACTCCATCTCGCCGAGACGGCACGGCAGTTGATGGCCATCGTGGAGCGCGCCGAGACCGAGCTCGAAGAGCGGCGCGGGAGGCCCGCGGGGCGTCTCACGATCGCCGCGTTCGCCTCGGCGGCGCGCGGGCTGCTGCCCGGGGTCCTCGCGGATCTGGCCCGCCGCCATCCGGCGCTCGACGCCCGTATGACGGAGATCGACCCGCACCTCTCCATCGACCTGGTGGCCAAGGGCGCGGTCGACGTGGCCGTCGTCCACGACTGGGACATCGCGCCGCTGCCGACACCGCCGGGTGTCGAACAGGCGGTCATCGGCGACGACCTCTGCGATCTGGTCGTACCGCGCGGGCACCGGCTCGCGGGGCGCGCTTCCGTGCGCCGCGAGGAGCTGCGATCCGAACGCTGGATCACTCAGCCGCCGGGGCTCGTCTGCCACGAGTGGCTCGTGCGCACCCTGCGCGAGGCGGGCTGCGAGCCCGACATCGCCCATCAGGCCGAGGAGAACCCCACCCTGGTCGCGCTGGTCGCGGCGGGGCTCGGCATCGCGCTCATCCCCCGCCTCGGCCGCGGCCCCGTGCCGGACGACGCGGTCACCGTCTCCCTGGACCCCGTGCCGGTCCGGCGCCTCTACGCCCTGTGGCGCACCGGGGCCTCGCGCCGCCCCGCGATCGCGGAGACAGTGCGCGCGCTGCAGGCGCACTGGGCCCCGCACACCCCCGCTGCCGTGCCCCACGACCGGACCCACGACGCCCCCGCACCAACTTCCGGGAAACAAGGGTGAGTCGGGAACCCCGCCGCCCTCTCGCTCGTCCAACCGGCACGCTGCCGGTGAGTCCACGCACGGCGGTGTCGGCATCGCTGCTGGCTGCGAACGCTGACCACCCTCTCCGCCGCCTGCGGTCCGGCAGCGCGCCGTCACCGGTGCGCCCCCCTCCACAGCGCCGGTGACGGCCCCGTCTTGACCGGGTCTCGGCCGGGTCTCGACCGGGTCTTGACCGGCAGAAATCTTCGGGATATCCGTAGCTCCTGAAAGTTTCCTTCCGGCCCGCAGGAGCCCACGTGTCCCACCCCGACGCCCGCGACCGCGACCGCAGGCTCCGCGAGCTCATCGGCGCCATGTCCCTGGAGGACAAGGTCGGCCAGCTCTTCGTGATGCACGTGTACGGGCACACCGCCGCCGACCCCGACCGGGCCGACGTCGACGCCAACCTCCGGGAGAGCGGCGTCCGCGACGCGGCCGAGCTGATCGCCCGCTACCGCCTCGGCGGCATCATCTACTTCGGCTGGGCCCACAACACCCGCTCCCCGCACCAGATCGCCGAGCTCTCCCACGGCATCCAGGAAGCGGCGGCGCCCCACACCCTCCCCGTCCTGATCTCCGTGGACCAGGAGCACGGCGCCGTCGCCCGCATCGGCGCCCCCGCCACCCTGCTCCCCGGCGCCATGGCGCTCGGCGCGTCCGGCTCGCACGAGCACGCCCGCGAGGCCGCCCGCATCGCCGGAGCCGAACTCCACGCCCTGGGCATCCGCCAGGACCACGCCCCGGACGCCGACGTCAACGTCGACCCCGCCAACCCGGTCATCGGCGTACGGTCCTTCGGCGCCGACCCCGAAGCGGTCGCCGGTTTCGTGACCGCGCAGATCGAGGGCTACCGGAGCGCGGGCATCGCGACGGCGGCCAAGCACTTCCCGGGGCACGGCGACACGAGGGACGACAGCCACACCGAGCTGCCGCACATCCACCACACCCGCGAGGAGTGGGACCGCCACGACGCGCCGCCGTTCCGCGCCGCCATCGCCGCGGGCGTCGACTCCGTCATGACCGCGCACATCGTGATCCCCGCCCTCGACCCGTCCGGCGACCCCGCGACGCTCTCCCACCCGATCCTGACCGGCGTCCTGCGCGAGGAGCTCGGCTTCGACGGGGTGATCGCCACGGACTCGCTCGCGATGCGCGGCGTACGGACGAAGTACGGCGACGACCGCGTGGCCGTCCTCGCGCTCAGGGCGGGCGCCGACCAGCTCCTGAACCCGCCCAACCCGGAGGTCGCGTGGAAGGCGGTGCTCCAGGCGGTCGCGACGGGCGAGCTGACGGAGGACCGCATCGACGCGTCGGTGCTCCGCGTGCTCCGCATGAAGGCGGACGTGGGCCTCCTCGACGCCCACCTGGGCAAGGACACGAGCGCGCGCCCCGCACCCGCCCCCGAAGCGGTCGACGCCACCGTCGGCACCCCCGCCCACCTGGTCGCCGCCGACCGCATCGCCGACGCCACCACCACCCTCCTGGTCAACACCGACGGGCTCCTGCCGCTGTCGCCCGCCACCCACCGCGACATCCTCGTGGTCGGCGCCGACCCCCGCTCGCCGTCCGGCACCACGGGCCCGCCGACCACCGTCCTCGCGGGCGCGCTCAACGGCCTGGGCTTCCGTGCCGTGGCCCTGCCCACCGGCACGGCGCCCGACGGGACGGTGATCGAGAGGGCCGTGGCGGCGGCGCGGGGACAGCACGCCGTCCTCGTGGCGACGTACAACATCACCACCCACGCGGCCACGAAGGACAACACCCAGGCGGCGAACACCGCGCTCGACAGGGCCGCCCCCGACCCGCAAGCCCGCGCCCACCAGGCCACGGACCCGCGGAGCGACGCCGACTCCGACGGCCAGACCGCCCTCGTGACCGCCCTCAAGGCCACCGGCGTCCCGGTCGTCACCCTCGCCATCCGCAACCCCTACGACGTCGCCCACCTGCCCCCGGTCGACGCCGCCCTCGCCTCCTACTCCTGGACGGACGTCGAACTGCGCGCCGCGGCACGGGTGATCGCGGGCCGAGCCGTGCCGCAGGGCCGACTCCCTGTGCCGGTGCGGCGGGCGGACGACCCGGCGCAGGTGCTGTACCCGATCGGACACGGCCTGACGTACTGACCCGTACGCCGCACTGGCCCCCGCCCGCTCCCGCGGGTCACGCTGGACGCAGGCGTCGGGGGGTGCCATGACCGTCTGGAGCTGGAGGGCCGGGCGACCGCGTGCGGTCGCGGGAGTGGTCTGCGCGCTGCTGCTCGCCGCCGCGCCACCGCTGACCGGCTGTCAGAAGTCCGGGTCCGGCGGCCCCGGCCCGTCCGCCACCCCGTCCCCCACCGGTTCCGGCGCGGTGTTCCTCGCCGTGGACGCGTGCAGTTCGCGGGGGCGCGGGGCGTTCACGGAGGTGCCGTGCAGCAGTGAGCGCGCGGTGGCGCGGGTCGTCGCGCGCCACGACGGCAAGGTCAGACAGGGCCCGCCGTGCCCGGCGCACACGGACTTCGTGCTGCACATCAGCGAGAGCAGGCCCGCCGTCGACGAGGACGGGGACGGCGAGGTCCCGCAGGGCTACGCCTGCATGCGGAACCTGGAGCCGCCGCACCCCGGCGACGCCGGTGCGGGCGGCGGCCCGCTGACGGTCGTCGGGGACTGCCTGTACGACGCGGGGCGCGGGGAAGTGCGCGAGACGGCCTGCGACGGTTCGGGCGAGCGGCGTCCGGAGTACCGCGTGACGTCGGCGGTGTCGGACCGGTCCGGGTGCGGGGCCGCGACGGCCCTTTACGTGACGCTGCGTGGCGGGTACCCCGTCGGGTGCGCTGTGCGGATGTAACGAGACAGGAAAGCAGCGGGACAGAGCCGAGGGGCCGAAGCGATGCCTCGGCCCCTCGGGTGCTTCACCGCGTCACGTCACGACACATCACGGCCGCAGCGTCGACTCCTTGCGCACGTCGCGCCGGTCGAGCTTCTTGTCGTACGGAGCCAGCGGCTTGGCCGCGGGCGAGGACACTCCGGCCCACGCCTGGATCCGCTGCGTCGCCTTCGCCTTCTCGTCCGCGACGAGCTGCGAGACGTTCGCCCCGTGGTTGGCGCCGGGCGCCGTGAAGACGTACGAGTCGTGCTTGGCGCCGCGGGCGGGGCGGAACTGCTCGGCGCCCCACGGGTCGAACTCGCCGTACACGTACATCATCTGGTGCGCGTTGTGCCGCACCCACCGGTCCACGTCCGGCATGGACCTCGGCTTGAACTTCATGGGGATGTCGCGCGGCACGAAGTTCCGCGGCGGCTGGTAGCCGTAGCGGCTCAGGTCGCCGAGCCAGGGCTGCGCGATGTCGGGCGAGCCGAGCTCGGTGCCCGCCTGGTAGTAGTACGGCGTGTAGGGGGTGAGGCCCTGGTCGCTGTAGGAGGACCAGTCGCCCACCGAGCCGACGTAGTCGTAGATGGCCTGGTCGCTCGCGGTGGCCGCGTCCGGGATCTTTCCGCAGGCGGTCGCGGCGGGCTGGTACTGCCAGAAGCCCCACACCAGGTCCATGACGACGGCCTCGAAGGCCTTGTCCAGGCTGCCGACGGTCTTGAAGGTGTACCCCTCGGCCTCGGCGGCCGCCGCGAGCTTCGCCGACAGCGGCTCCCTGCGCACCAGCGCCTCGCGCTGCACCGCCTGGATCTTCTCGCGGCACTCCTTGGGGCCGACACCCGCGAGGAACTCGTCGTAGGCCGAGTCCTCCTTGTTGACGACGTCGTTGGGGGCCACGTAGGAGACGACGCCCGCCATGTCGCGCGGGTAGAAGCGCTCGTAGTACGTCGCCGTCATGCCGCCCTTGGAGGCGCCGGTGGCCAGCCACTTCTTGCCGTAGACCGGCTTGAGCGCCCGGTAGATGCGGTGCTGGTCCGAGGCCGCCTGCCAGATGTCGAGCTTGGACCAGTCGGCGGGGTCGGGCCGCGAGGGCGTGAAGAAGCGGTACTCCATGGAGACCTGGTTGCCGTCGACGATCTGCGCGGGCTCACTGCGGCTGGGGCGCGTGGAGACGCTGTATCCGCTGGTGTGGAAGATCGTGGGGCGGCTTGTGTCCTTGTGCAGCACCGTCAGCCGCTGCTTGAAGGTGCCCTTGGACGGGTGCCGGTGGTCCACCGGCTGGGTGTAGTCGAGGACGAAGTAACGGTAGCCCGGGTACGGCTTCTCCTCGATCAGGCTCATGCCGGGTACGGCGAGCAGCCTGTCCTTGATGTCGGTGCTCCTGGCACCGGTGGTCCCGCCCGGTTCGGCGGCTGTGGCCGCCCCGGTCGTCGCTCCGGCCACGCCCACCGTGCCTATCAGCACCACGAGCGACAGCAGCCATCTGAGCGCCTTGCGCATGCACCCTCCCCTGTCGACACAGCAATGCCCCGGAACCTAACGGAGCAACTGGGTCCGCACCAGGGGGGTTTGCGCGGCCACGCAAGGGAGACGCGGCACAAAAGCGGACGTCAGCAGAGAATCCAGCCCGAACTGACTCCGCGCCCGCTGATGTTCCCCTTCACCCACACGCAGCGGTGCCCCGCGTGGACGGTCACCGGGCCCGCGTGGTGGCTGTAGCGGCCCTTGTCGCGGGCCGGCCGCCCGCCGCGCGCCTTGACGCTGACCGACATGACCTGGCGGGCGCCGGACTTCTTGGCGAGGGCCACGGCACAGACGTAGCCACGGCTCTTGAAGACGTCGACCCGGCCGGTGCTGAAGGGCAGCGTGCGGACCTTGCGGCCCGCGCAGCGCCCGTCGGCGGCGTCCGCCGAGGCGGTGCCGGGGCCCGCGAGGGCGAGCAGTACGGCGGCGGCGAGCACGGCGGTGCCGAGCGTCAGCCGCCTTCGTATCCGGCCTCTGCCGCGACCACTGCTCACAGTTGTCCCTCCCGCCACGCCTGCCTCACGTTCTGATGTACGGACGCCGACCGTGGCCCGAACGGTTGCGGGAACTTCGGCTTTTCTGGGCCTGCGCCTCCCCGGCTCCCGCCCGGCCCAACCGTGAGCGACCTCTCAGACCGCTTCCACCGGCTCCCCCACGAACGTCCGCCACAGCCGCGCGTACCGTCCGTCAAGGGCGAGGAGCTCCTCGTGCGTGCCGTCCTCCGCGACCCGGCCGTGGTCCATCACGACGACGCGGTCGGCGCGGGCCGCCGTGGTCAGGCGGTGGGCGACCACGAGCGTGGTGCGCTTGCCCGCGATGCGGTCGGTGGCCTGGTTGACCTGCGCCTCCGTGGCGAGGTCGAGGGCGGCGGTGGCCTCGTCGAGGAGCAGGATGTCGGGGTCGACGAGTTCGGCGCGGGCCAGCGCGATCAGCTGGCGCTGTCCGGCGGAGAGGTTGCGGCCCCGCTCGGCCACCTCGTGGAGGTAGCCGCCGTCCAGCGTGGCGATCATGTCGTGCGCGCCGACCGCGCGCGCCGCGGCCTCGACCTGGGCGTCGGTGGCGGCGGGGCGGCCGTAGGCGATGGCGTCGCGGACCGTGCCCGCGAAGAGGTACGCCTCCTGCGGGACGACGCCGAGGCGGTGCCGGTACGAGGTGAGGTCGAGGGTGCGCAGATCGGTGCCGTCGACCGTCACCCGGCCGCCCGTGGGGTCGTAGAAGCGGGCGACGAGCTTCACGAGCGTCGACTTGCCCGCGCCGGTCTCGCCGACGAACGCGACGGTCTGTCCCGCGGGTATCCGCAGGCGCACGTCGCTGAGCGCCTCTTCGGGCTCGCCCTCGCCGGTGGCCGCGTACGCGAAGTCGACGTCCTCGAAGCCGATCTCGCCGCGCAGCGAGAGCACCTCCGTCGGCTCCTGTGCGGCCTTCGTCGACGTCGGCTCCTGGAGCAGCTCCTGGATGCGGCCGAGCGAGACGGTGGCTTGCTGGTAGCCGTCGAAGACCTGGGAGAGCTGCTGCACGGGGGCGAAGAACAGGTCGATGTAGAGGAGGTAGGCGACGAGCGCGCCGGTGGTCAGCGTGCCCGCCTCGACCCGTCCGGCGCCCACGACCAGGACGGCGACGACGGCGACGGAGGACAGCAGCTGCACGAACGGGAAGTACACGGAGATCAGCCACTGGCCGCGGATGCGGGCCTGGCGGTAGCTGTCGCTGTTCTCCGCGAACCGCGCGGCGCCGGAGCGCTCGCGCCGGAAGGCCTGCACGATGCGCAGCCCGGCGACGGACTCCTGGAGGTCGGCGTTGACCACGGAGACCCGCTCGCGCGCCAGCTCGTACGCCTTCACGCTGGATTTGCGGAAGAAGTACGTGCCGACGACGAGGAGCGGCAGCGTCGCGAAGACGACGAGCGCCAGTTCCACGTCGATGACCAGCAGGGCGACCATGATGCCGAAGAAGGTGACGACGGAGACGAACGCGGTGACGAGCCCGGTCTGCAGGAAGGTCGAGAGGGCGTCCACGTCGGTCGTCATCCGGGTCATGATGCGCCCGGTCAGCTCCCGCTCGTAGTAGTCGAGCCCGAGCCGCTGGAGCTGCGAGAAGATCTTCAGCCGCAGCGAGTAGAGGACCCGCTCGCCGGTGCGTCCGGTCATCCGCGTCTCACCGGTCTGCGCCGCCCACTGCACCGCGACGGCGGCGAGGGCGAGCCCGGCGGCGGCCCAGACGGCGCCGAGCGCGACCTGGCTCACCCCCTCGTCGATGCCATGCCGGATCAGGACGGGGAGCAGCAGCCCCATGCCCGCGTCGACGGCGACGAGCAGCAGGCTGAACAGCAGCGGCACCCCGAACCCGCCGAGCAGCCTGCGCAGCCCGTACGACTCCTCCGGAGTGACGGCCCGCGCCTCGTCGATGCCGGGGGTGTCGTCGGCCGGGGGCAGCGCGTCGACCTGGGCGAGGAGTTCGGGCGTGGAGGGCATTCCGGAGAGCGCGGCGTCCTTCGGCTCCCTGTCGCCGGTCCACAGGGCGGGCGTGATGCCGCGCTCCGCGTCGAATTCGGCGTCCAGCTCCTCGCGTACGGAGGTGTCCTCGGGCAGGTCGGCGGGGACGGAGTGGCCCGGCGAGACGCCGCCGAGCTCGTCGGGGTCGGTGAGCAGCCGCCGGTAGAGGGCGGAGCGCCGTTCGAGATCGTCGTGCGTGCCGAGGTCGGCGAGGCGTCCGCCGTCGAGGACGGCGATGCGGTCGGCGAGGCCGAGGGTGGAGCGGCGGTGGGCGATGAGGAGGGTGGTGCGCCCCGCCATCACACCTCGCAGGGCCTCGTGGATCTCGTGTTCCACGCGCGCGTCGACGGCCGAGGTCGCGTCGTCGAGGACGAGGAGGCGGGGGTCGGTGAGGATGGCGCGGGCGAGCGCGATGCGCTGGCGCTGGCCGCCGGAGAGGGTGAGGCCCTGCTCGCCGACCTTGGTGTCGTACCCCTCGGGCAGCTCGGATATGAACCCGTGGGCCTGGGCGGCGCGCGCGGCGGTCTCGATCTCCTCGCGGCTCGCGTCCGGGTGTCCGTAGGCGATGTTGGCGCCCACGGTCTCGGAGAAGAGGAAGGAGTCCTCGGGCACGAGCCCGATGGCGGACCGCAGGGAGTCGAGGGTCAGCTCGCGCACGTCGTGGCCGCCGATGAGGACGGCGCCGTGCGTGACGTCGTAGAAGCGCGGCAGGAGCAGCGAGACGGTGGACTTGCCGCTGCCGGACGAGCCGACGACGGCGAGGGTCTCGCCGGGGCGTATCTCGAAGGAGAGGCCGTCGAGGACGGGCCTGTCGTCCTCGTAGGAGAAGCCGACGCCGTCGAACTCGACGGTGGCGGGAGCGTCGGCGGGCAGCTCCTTGGTCCCGTCCCGCAGGCTCGGCTCGGTGTCGATGAGTTCGAGTACGCGCTCGACACCGGCGCGGGCCTGCTGCCCCACGGTGAGGACCATGGCGAGCATCCGTACCGGGCCGACGAGCTGCGCGAGGTAGGTGGAGAACGCGACGAACGTGCCGAGCGTGATGTCGCCCTTCACCGCGAGCCAGCCGCCGAGGGCCAGCATGGCGACCTGGCCGAGCATGGGGACGGCCTGGAGGGCGGGGGTGTAGCGGGAGTTGAGGCGGACGGTGCGGAGCCGCCCCGCGAAGAGCTTGCGCCCGACCTCCCTGAGCTTCCCGGTCTCCTGCTCCTCCTGCCCGAAGCCCTTCACCACGCGTACGCCGCTGACGGCGCCGTCGACCACTCCGGCGACGGCGGCGGCCTGGGCCTGCGCGTACCAGGTGGCGGGGTGCAGGCGGGAGCGGGAGCGGCGGGCGATGACCCAGAGGGCGGGGGCGACGGCGAGGGCGACGAGGGTGAGCGGCAGGGAGAGCCACGCCATGATCCCGAGGGAGATCACGAACAGCAGGATGTTGCCGATGGTCATCGGCAGCATGAAGAGCAGGCCCTGGATGAGCTGGAGGTCGCTCGTCGCCCGGCCCACGACCTGCCCGGTGGACAGCTCGTCCTGGCGCCGCCCGTCGAGCCTGGTGATCGTCCCGTACATCTCGGTCCGCAGGTCGTGCTGGACGTCGAGGGCGAGCCTGCCGCCGTAGTAGCGGCGTATGTAGGTGAGGACGTAGACGACGACGGCGGCGCCGATCAGCGCGCCCGCCCAGGGCGCCATGGAGCGGCCGCCGCCCTGCCCGTCCTGCCCGATGACGTCGTCGATGATCACCTTGGTGATCAGCGGTACGAGGGCCATGACGGCCATGCCGCCGAGAGAGGACCCGAGTGCGAGCACGACGTCCTTCGGATACCGCCATGCGTACCCGGTGAGTCGCCTGGCCCAGCCGGATTCCTCCCGCTCGGCCCCACCCCGTTGCTCCGCCACGTGCTGCCTCCCGTCGACCTGACCTGCCGAGAGGCCCAACGCGGCGGGACGCGTATTTCATCCCGCCGCAACAAAACTCAGGAGCTGGGCACCACCACGAACGCCTCCTTCGGCGCGTCGGTCGGGGTGTAGCGCTGAGTCGCGGAGGCCCTGGGCGCCAGGTCCTTGTGGATGGCCTTGGCCACGCCCTGGATCGTCGCGACGCCGTAGTTCATCGTGCTGTTACCGTGCGTGAGCACGGACATCGTGTAGTCGTGGCCGCCGCCCTTGAACGCGCCGATGCTGTGCACGCGCCAGCCGTGCGTCGCCCGCTCCAGCCAGCCGTTCTTGACGTGGATGGAGACGCCGGAGGGCGCGCCCGCGGGGGTGCCCCAGCGCTGCGAGGGGATCACCTTGCCCATGAGCTTGAGGATGTACGCGCGCGCGTTGTCGCTCAGGACGGCGTTCTTGGCGGTGATCAGGGCGAGGAGCTTCTGCTGGTCGGCCGCGTTGATGCTGGTCAGCCCCCAGTAGCCGTCGGCTCCGGGCACCGTCTTCGTCATCTTGGCGGCCTTGAGGAACGCCTTGATCTTGCCCGTGCCGAGCTGCCGCCAGAGCGTGCTGGTCGCCGCGTTGTCCGACTTGGTGATCATCGCGGTCGCGAGGTCGGACTCGCGGTCCGTCAGGTACCGGTCGCTCTTCTTCGCGTCCCAGAGGAGCGTCGCGAGGACGGTCGCCTTGACGACGCTCGCCGAGTCGAAGGACGTATCCGAGCGCAGGGTGCAGGTCGTCTTGGTGGTGCGGTCGTACAGGCCGACGGCGACCGTGCCCTTGCGGTTCTTCAGGGCCGCGGTGATGTCCTTCTTGAGCTTGGCGGCCAGGCCCGACTGCGCGGAGGTGCAGGTGACAGTCGGTGCCGCGGCGGCGGCGGGCGTGGCGGCTGCGGCAGGCGTGGCGGCCGCGGCGAGCGGCACGAGCACTCCGGCGGCGAGACCCGCCGAGAGAACGCGGGCACGCGTGGATATACCGGATGTCCGGTGAGTCATGGAGCTTCCCATCCCCTGGTGCGAAACGAGTGCGCCCCCGGCGCACTCGCCTCACATGACTCTCCAACGGTGGCGAAAGGTTGCACGAAAATCGGAAATCCGGACGAACTCTTGTGCCGGGTCGGTCCAGCTCCTGTGCCGGGTCAGCCCAGATGCGTCGGCGCGAACATCCGAAGCAGCACCGGGAGCACGACCACGCTCGGTCCGGGTTCGGACAGGGCCTTAGCGAGGTCGTCCCGGAGCGTCTCCGGTGAGGAACGGACGCCCGGCACCCCGAAGGACTCCGCGAGCTTGACGAAGTCGGGCCGCGCCAGTTCTGTCGCCGTCGCCTCGCCGAAGGCGTCGGACATGTACTCGCGCAGGATGCCGTAGCCGCCGTCGTCGACGATCAGCCAGGTCACGTTCAGCCCGTACTGCCGCGCCGTCGCGAGCTCCGCGATGGAGTACATCGCGCCGCCGTCGCCGGAGACGGCGAGCACCGGGTGGGAGGGGTCGGCGGCTGCCGCGCCGAGCGCCGCGGGGAAGCCGTAGCCGAGGCCGCCCGCGCCCTGTGCGGAGTGCATCGTGTTCGGGCGGCGGGCGTCGAAGGCGGACCAGGCCCAGTAGGCCAGGATCGTCATGTCCCAGAAGGACGGCGACGCGTCGGGCAGGGCCGCGCGGACAGCGGCGAGCACCTGCTGCTCCAGGGTGAGGTCCTGGGCGGCGATGCGCTCGCGGACCTTGTCGAGGACGGCCGCCACCCTCCCGGGGGCGGAGGCGTCCTCGCGGGGCGCGTCGATGGTCTCCAGGAGCGCGGACAGGGCGATCCGCGCGTCCGCGTGGATGCCGAGTCCGGGGTGGTTGGACTCCAGCTTCCCGGCGTCCGCCTCGATCTGGATCACCCGGCCGCGGGGCTTGAACGTGTGGTAATTCGAGGACAGTTCGCCGAGGCCCGAGCCGACCACGAGGAGGACGTCCGCGTCCTCCAGGAAGTCCGTGGTGTGCCGGTCCTCAAGCCACGACTGGAGCGAGAGCGGGTGCTCCCAGGGGAAGGCGCCCTTGCCGCCGAAGGTGGTGACGACGGGGGCGTTGAGCAGCTCGGCGAGCGCGCGCAGCTTGCCGCTCGCGTCCGAGCGCACGACGCCGCCGCCCGCGATGATCGCCGGGCGCTCGGCCCGGGAGAGCAGGTCGGCGGCGACCGCGGTCAGCTCGGAGCGCGGCACGACGTCCTCGGGCGTCGCGTCCATGGCCGTGACGACCGGCAGCGTCGTCTCCGCTAGCAGTACGTCCTGCGGGATCTCCACCCACACCGGGCCGTGCGGCGCGGTGAGCGCCGACTCCCAGGCCGCGGCGACGGCGGACGGGATCTGCGAGGCCGTACGGACCGTGTGCACGGACTTCACGACGTCCCTGAACGAGGCCTGCTGGTCGCGGAGTTCGTGCAGATAGCCGTGGCGTCCGCCGCCGAGCCCGGCCACCGGGACCTGGCTGCCGATGGCGAGGACCGGGGACGATCCCGCCGCCGCCTCCTGGAGGGCTGCGAGCGAGGTCAGCGCGCCGGGACCGGTGGAGAGCAGCAGCGGGGCGACCTCGCCGGTGACGCGGCCGTAGGCGTCCGCCGCGAAGCCCGTGTTGTTCTCGACGCGGAAGCCCACGTACGAGAGCGAGGAGCGGCGCAGCGCGTCGAACATGCCGAGCGCGTGCTGGCCGGGCAGCCCGAAGACGGTGGTCGCGCCGAGCCCCGCGAGGGTCTCGACGACGAGGTCGCCGCCGTTGCGCCCGGGGGGTGGGCTGAGGGCGGCCTCGGTCTGGCTCGGGGTGGGGCGCAGGACTACGTCGTGGTCGTGGCTCACCGCTCGCTCACCGTTCCCCGCGCCTCGGCGATCTGCCGGGACATGATCGTCGTCAGTTCGTACGCCGTGTGGGAGGCGGCGACGGCCGTGATCTCCGCGTGGTCGTAGGCGGGGGCGACCTCGACGACGTCGGCCGAGACGAGGTTGCAGGAGGCGAGGCCGCGCAGGATCTCCAGGAGCTCCCGCGACGTCATGCCACCGGCTTCCGGCGTACCCGTGCCGGGCGCGTGGGCCGGGTCGAGGCAGTCGATGTCGATGGAGATGTAGAGGGGGCGGTCGCCGATGCGCTGGCGGAGCTGGTCGGCGACCTCGTCGGCGCCGCGGCGGTAGATGTCCGCCGAGGTGACGATGCCGAAGCCCATCTTCTCGTCGTCGGTGAGGTCCTTCTTGCCGTACAGCGGGCCGCGCGTGCCGACGTGGGAGAGCGCCTCGGTGTCGAGGATGCCCTCCTCGACGGCGCGGCGGAACGGCGTGCCGTGCGTGTACTCGGCGCCGAAGTAGGTGTCCCAGGTGTCCAGGTGCGCGTCGAAGTGAAGGAGCGCGACGGGGCCGTGCTTCTTGGCGACCGAGCGGAGCAGCGGCAGCGCGATGGTGTGGTCGCCGCCGAGGGTCATCATGCGGGCGCCGGAGCCGAGGAGGTCGTCGGCGGCGGCCTCGATGGTCTCCACCGCCTCGTTGATGTTGAACGGGTTGGCGGCGATGTCTCCCGCGTCGGCGACCTGTGCGAGCGCGAAGGGCGAGGCGTCCTGGGCCGGGTTGTACGGGCGGAGCAGCCGCGAGGCCTCGCGGATCGCGTTGCCGCCGAAGCGGGCGCCGGGGCGGTACGAGACGCCGGAGTCGAACGGCACGCCGACCACCGCGACATCCGCCGTGCCGCCGACCTCGTCGAGGCGGGGCAGCCGGGCGTACGTCGCCGGGCCCGCGTAGCGCGGGATGCGGGAGGAGTCGACGGGGCCGCGGGGCGTCTCGTTGCTGCTCATGGAGTGCCTTCCTTTTTACGCTTCGATGCGCCTTGTGAGCGCTTTCTGACTCTACTGAGGTACGGGGGCCGGTTCGGCCTCGGGCTCCGCGCCCCGTCCTGCCAGGCGCTCGCGCCAGGCGGCGAGGACGGCCGCGTCGGTGGGCTTGGTGGCCAGGGAGACCGCGACGTACACGACGAGGCAGATCAACAGGCCGAAGTAAATGGGCTCGTTGGCGAGGATTCCGTACCCCCACATGAGCCCGATGACCGAGAGCCCGCCGGCCGCGACGGCCGCGAGCGCGCCCTCGGCGGTGCCGCGCTTCCACAGCAGCCCGCCGAGGATCGGCACGAGGAGACCGGCGACGAGCAGGTTGTAGGCGACGGTAAGGGCCTGGACGACGTCGTTGAGCGCGATGGCGATGCAGACGACGGCGACGCCCATGATCAGGATGAAGAGGCGGTTCCCCTTCACCTCGTCGTGAGCCTCGTCGTGAGCCTCGCCGTCCGCTCCGTCCGCTCCGTCCGCTCCGTCCGCTCCGTCGGTCTTCACGACCCCCCGCAGCCGCGACCAGATGTCGTTGTTGGCGACGGTCGCGCAGGCGATGAGCGCTCCGGAGGACGTGGACATCACGGCGGCGAGCGCGGCGGCGAGCACGAGACCCCGTACGCCCATGGGCAGTTCGTCCTTGACGATGGTCGCGAAGGCCGCGTCGGCGCTCGGCAGCTTCGGGTACATGACCTTGGCCGCGGTGCCGATGACGGCGCCCGCGACGGCGTAGACGAGGCAGTACGTACCGGCGACGGTGCCTCCGTAGCGGGCGACCTTGTCGCTGCGCGCCGTGAAAACGCGCTGCCAGATGTCCTGCCCGATGAGCATGCCGAACGTATAGATCAGCACGTACGTGAAGATCGTCTCGCCGCCGATGCCGAGCGGGTCGAAGTACTCCGTGGGCAGCTCGGCCTTCATCTCGCCGAAGCCACCGGCCTTGACGACCGCGATGGGAAGGAGCAGGAGCAGCACGCCGATCGTCTTCACCACGAACTGCACCATGTCGGTGAGCGTGATGGACCACATGCCGCCGAGCGTGGAGTACGCGACGACGATCGAGCCGCCGAGGATGATCGCCAGGGTGCGGTTCAAGTCGAAGATGACGTCGAAGATCGTGGCGTACGCGATGGTCGAGGTGACCGCGAGCATCAGCGTGTAGGCCCACATGACCACTCCGGAGACGACGCCCGCGCGCCCTCCGTAGCGCAGGTCGAGCATCTCGGAGACGGTGTAGACCCGCAGCCGCGCGATACGGGCCGAGAAGAACACGCTCAGCGCGAGGATCCCGAGGCCGATGGTGACGACCATCCAGGCCCCGGAGAGCCCGTACTGGTAGCCGAGGCCGACGCCGCCGATGGTGGAGGCGCCGCCGAGGACGATCGCGGCCATGGTCCCCGAGTACATCCAGGGTCCGAGGCGGCGGCCCGCGACCAGGAACTCACTCTTGGACTTGGCGCGGCGCATGCCCCACCAGCCCATGGCCAGCATCCCGGCGAGATAGACGACGATCACTGTGTAGTCGACGGCCATAAGGGGGGCCTCCTTCGCGCACCTCGGTGGCGTGTCGTGCAGATGGAGTGGTGGCGACCGGCCGCGGGGACATCCGCCCGTACCCGCTGCCTGCGGTCGGCACGACCTTAGGTGGCCGGAATGCGACGCTGAAGTGTACGTTTCCTCTACTCTCCGCGACTCATATGGAGGGAACGTCCACCATGGCCGACCCCGCACCCCCCACACCCCCCGGCACACCGTCCCCCACCGCCCCAGCAGCCCCACCGGCCCCGCCGACCCCACCCGTACCGCTCGCCGCGCTGCTCGCCCGCGAGGACCTGGGCCTGCGGCAGATCGCGGGGCCCGACGCGCGGGCCGCGGGCACGGCCGTGCAGTGGGTGCACACCTCCGAGATGGCGGACCCGTACCCGTACCTGCTCGGCGGCGAGCTGCTGCTTACCGCGGGCGTGCACATCACCGACCCGGCGGGCGCGGGCGGCACCCTCGACGACTACGTGGCCCGCATCGTCGCGGCGGGCGGCGCGGCGCTCGGCTTCGGGGTCGCGCCCGTGCACGACACGGTGCCGCGCGCCCTCGCCGAGGCCTGCGAGCGCTACGGTCTGCCACTCGTGGAGGTCCCGCCCCGCACCACCTTCAGCGGCGTCGCCCGCGCCGTCTGGCGGCTGATGGCCGAGGCCCGGCACGCGGAGCTGCGCCGGGTGACGGAGGCCCAGCAGGGGCTCGCCACGGCGGCGGCCAGACCCGACCCGATCCCCGCCGTCCTGCGCCAGCTCGCGGCGCGCCTCGGCGGCCTCACCGTCCTGTACGGGCCCGACGGCACGGAGCTCCAGACGGCGGGGCAGACGCCGCACGCGGCCCGGGACGCGCTGCGGGAGCTGACCGGCGTCGTACGGCGCACCGCCCCCGCCGCCCCGGCGTCCGCCGCCGACACCGCGGGCGCCACCCATCTCGCCGCCTACGCACTCGGCGGTGGCCGCGGCTTCGCGCTCGGCGTCGCCACGGACCGCCGCGGACCGGGCGACCACACCATCGCGGGAGCCGCGGTCGTGCTGCTCTCGCTCCTCACCGGGGAGCACCAGGGAGCCTCCGAGGCGGCCCGCTCGGCGGCGCTCGTGCGGCTGCTGGTCGGCGCTCCCGCGGAGGAGATCGGGCCCCTCCTGGGGAGCGACCTGTGGACCGTGGTGCACGCGCGCGGGGAACACACCCCGCTGGCCGCCTCCGCGCTCGGCGCGACGCTGGGCAGCGCCCTGGTCGACCTGCACGACGATTCCGTACACCTCCTCGTCCCGGCCGACCGCGAGATCATCCCCCTGGAGGGCTGGACCCTCGGCGCCTCCGCCCCGGCCCCGGTCGCCGGGATCGCGGCAGCCGACACCCAGGCGGCCCGCGCCCTGCGCCGCGCCGAGGCCACCCGGTCCCCCTTCGTGCGCCAGCACGCCAACGCCGTCGCCGACCTGGTCGACCCCGAGGAGGCCGACGCCCACGCGCGCGTGCTGCTCGCCCCGCTCGGCACGAACGAAACCCTGACGGGCACCCTGCGCACCTGGCTCTCCCTGCACGGCAGTTGGGACCGCACGGCCGTGGCACTCGGTGTACACCGCAACACGGTCCGCCAACGCATCACCCGCTGCGAGTCACTCCTGAACACGGACCTGAACGACCCGGACACCCGCATGGAACTCTGGTTCGCCCTGAGCCGGGACCACTGAGAACGCCGCGCTGAGGGCGCCGCGTGGGGGGCGCCGCGTGGGGGGCGCAGGTTAAGGGGCGCGGGGAACTGCGCGACCAGCCACAACAGACCCGCACCCGAAAGCCGAGAAGCGGGCCCCCAAGGGACGCTGGGAACGGCGCGACAAGCCAGAACTGACCGCACCGCAGCCGCAGGCTGAGCCAGCCGCCCCCTGCGCAGAGCACTCGTCCCGCACAATGGAGCCATGTCCATACCCACCCGTGCCGCGCTAGTCGACCACCTCGTCCGCACCCGCATCGCGGGCGACGTCGCCACGCCCCGCGAGAACAACCTCAGCCACTACAGGAAGCTCGCGAACGGCGACCGTCACTACTGGCTGGGTCTGGAGCTCGGCGACCGCTGGACCGACGAGCAGGACGTCCTCGCGGTGATGGCGGAGCGGTGCGGCGTCATCGACGACCCGCAGTTCCGGCACGGTCAGGACACCATCGACCCGGAGCTGACGGTCGACGGCCTGGAGCGGATGGCGGCCCGCCTGCGCAAGGCGGCCGCCGACAAGGAGAGGGTCCTTTTCGCGACCGGCCACCCCGGCGGCCTGCTCGACGTGCACCGCGCGACCGCCGCCGCCCTGCGCGCGGCGGGCTGCGAGATCGTGGTGATCCCCGAGGGCCTGACGGCCGATGAGGGCATGGTCTTCCAGTTCGCGGACGTGGCGGTCCTCGAGCGCGGCGCGACGCTGTGGCACACCCACTCCCCCGAGCCGATGAACGCCATCCTGGACGGCCTGGAGCGCGAGGGGCGTCCGCAGCCCGACCTCGTGGTCGCCGACCACGGCTGGGCGGGGCGCGCGGGCCAGCGCGGCCTGGACTCCCTGGGGTACGCGGACTGCAACGACCCGGCGCTGTTCATCGGCGAGGCCGAGGGCACCGTGCAGGTGACCGTGCCGCTCGACGACCACGTCACGAGCCCGCGCCACTACGACCCGATGACGGCCTACCTGCTTTACGCCGCGGGGCTGACGCCCGAGTCCTGACCGGGGCCCGGCGTCGGGTCCAGGTAGACGCGCCGGATCGCGGGGAAGCGCTCCTGGAGGCGGCGCGCCATGCGGTCGCAGGCCCGCTCGATGTCCCCGGCGCTCGACACGTCCCGGAAGTCGACCTTCGCGGCGACCAGGGCCTCCTTGGGGCCCTGGAGCAGCGTGGTCAGCTCCAGTACGTCCACGACGTGCGGGTCGGCGAGCAGTTCGGCCCGCACCGCGGCCCGGATCTCCGGCGGCAGCGGGCGCCCGATGAGCAGCTCGCTGTTGGCGTGTCCGAGGACCCACGCGACGTACACGAGCAGCACGCCGATGCAGAGCGACGCGATGCCGTCCCACGCGCCGGACCCGGTGAGCTGCCCGCCGAGCAGGCCTCCGGCGGCGAGCACGAGGCCGACGAGCGCCGCCGAGTCCTCCATCACGACGGCCTTGACCGCGGTGTCGGGGGTGTGGCGGAGGTAGCGCTTGATGTGCACTCCGAAGCGGTCGGCTTCGCCGCGCGCCTGCTTGAGACCGGTGCGCAGCGAGTACCCCTCCAGGAGGAAGGCGATGCCGAGCACGATGTACGAGATGAGCGGGTCGCCGGGGTCCTCGCCGTGCGTGAGGGTGTGGATGCCGTCGTAGACGGCGAAGACGCCGCCGCCGACGAAGGTGGCGACGGAGGCGAGCAGCGCCCAGATGTAGCGGGCGCCTCCGTAGCCGAGCGGGTGCTCCTCGTCGGCGGGCTTGCCACTGGCCTTCAGGGAGACGAGCAGCATCAGCTCGGTGACGGTGTCGGCGACGGAGTGCGCCGCTTCGGAGAGCATGGCGCTGGACCCGCTGATGACGCCCGCGACGGCCTTGGCCAGGGCGATCCCGAGGTTGGCGACGGCGGCGACGACGACCGTGAAGGTACTCTCGCCGTTCGCCTCTGACGGTTGCTCGCTCATGTCTCGGACGGTATGTCCGATCAGCGGGGAACGCGAACCCCGGGGTTCACCGCGGGACGCGGATCAGGCCCTCCTGGATGACGGTGACCGCGAGCCGCCCGTCCTGCGTCCAGATCCGCGCCTGGCCGAGGCCGCGCCCGCCGGAGGACGTCGGCGACTCCTGGTCGTAGAGCAGCCATTCGTCCGCGCGGAAGGGCCGGTGGAACCACATGGCGTGGTCGAGCGAGGCGCCGACGACGTCGCCGACCGCCCAGCCGCCGCGGCCGTGCGCGAGCAGCACGGAGTCGAGGAGCGTCATGTCGGAGACGTACGTGGCGAGGCAGACGTGCAGCAGGGAGTCGTCCGCCAGCTTGCCGTTGGCGCGGAACCACACCTGGGAGCGCGGCTCGCGCGGCTGTCCGACGGTGCCCCAGGGCGGCGTGTCGGCGTAGCGCAGGTCGACGGCGGCGCGGGTCTCGACGAGCCGGTCGGCGACGTCCTTCGGCAGGTGGCGCGGGAGCATCTCGGCGGCGGTGGGCAGCGTCTCCGGGTCGAGCGCGGGCGGCATCCCCGTCTGGTGTTCGAGGCCTTCCTCGTACGTCTGGAAGGACGCGGAGAGGTGGAAGATCGGCTGCCCGTGCTGGACGGCGACGACGCGGCGCGTGGTGAAGGAGCGGCCGTCGCGGATCCGGTCGACGGTATACACGATGGGCGCCCCGGGGTCCCCGGGCCGCAGGAAGTAGGCGTGCAGGGAGTGGGCGGGCCTGTCGTCCGGGACGGTGCGTCCGGCGGCGACCAGGGCCTGCGCGGCGACCTGGCCTCCGAAGACGCGGGGCACGAGCGCCGAGCGGCTCACGCCCCGGAAGATGTCCTCCTCGATCTGCTCCAGGTCGAGCAGATCGAGGAGGGCTTCAAGTGCCTGGTTCATGAACGTAGTTCTACAGGGCGTCTCTACAGGCCTGTCTCTCCCGGGCGGTCTCTACAGGCCCATGTTCTTCGCGATGATCATCTTCATGACCTCGCTGGTGCCGCCGTAGATGCGGTTGACGCGGTTGTCCGCGTACAGGCGGGCGATGGGGTACTCGTTCATGAAGCCGTAGCCGCCGTGCAGCTGCAGGCACTTGTCGATGACGCGGTGCGCGACCTCGGTGTTGAAGAGCTTCGCGGAGGCGGCCTCGGCGGCGGTCAACTCGCCCGCGTCCAAGGCTTCCAGGGCGCGGTCGGCGACGGCCTCGGCGGCGTCCACCTCGGCCTGGCAAGCGGCCAGCTCGAACTTGGTGTTCTGGAAGGAGGCGACCGTCTTGCCGAAGACGGTGCGGTCCTGGACGTACTCCTTGGCGAACCGGACGGCGGCCTTGGCCTGCGCGTACGCGCCGTAGGCGATGCCCCAGCGCTCGGAGGGGAGGTTGCTGCCGAGGTAGTAGAAGCCCTTGTTCTCCTCGCCGAGGAGGTCCTCGACGGGGACCTTGACGTCGACGAAGGCCAGCTCCGCGGTGTCGGAGGTCTTCAGGCCGAGCTTGTCGAGCTTGCGGCCGATGGAGTAGCCCTCGGACTTGGTGTCGACGGCGAAGAGGGAGATGCCGTAGCGGCGGTCCTCGGCGGTGGGCGCGGAGGTGCGGGCGCAGACGATCACGCGGTCGGCGTGCACGCCGCCGGTGATGAAGGTCTTGGAGCCGTTGAGTACGTAGTGGCTGCCGTCCTCGGAGAGCTTGGCGGTGCTCTTCATGCCCGCGAGGTCGGAGCCGGTGCCCGGCTCGGTCATCGCGAGGGCCCACATCTCCTCGGCGGAGACGAACTTCTCCAGGTAGCGCTTCTTCTGCTCGTCGGTGGCGAGCGCCTTGATGTACGGCAGGGCGAGCAGCACGTGCACGCCGGAGCCGCCGAAGGTGACACCCGCGCGGGAGGTCTCCTCGTACTGGATGGCCTCGAACTTGTGCGTGTCCATGCCCGCGCCACCGAACTCCTCGGGGACGTTGATCCCGAAGAGGCCCAGCTCGGCCAGCTTGTAGTAGAACTCGCGCGGCACCTGGCCCGCGGCGAACCACTCGTCGTGGACGGGGACGACCTCGGCCTCGATGAAGGCGCGCAGGGTCTCCCGGAACGCCTCGTGGTCCTCATTGAAAACGGTACGGCGCACGGAGAACTCCCTCTGCCTACATCTTGCCTACGGCGACTAAGCGCTTGCTCAGGGCCAGGTTACCCGGCAGTCACCAGAGCGTCCAGAGATGCGTGTCACTCGGCAGCGGCCTCGAAGGCTCCCCGCGCGAGCCGGTGCAGGAGTTCCGCCATGGCCGCCCGGCTGGGCAGCGCGTCGCGGCGGCTCAGGTGCGGGGTGGAGTTCAGCAGCCCGAAGACCGCGTGCACGGCCACCCGCGCCGCGTTCTCGGCGAGGTCCGGGTAGACCTTGCGCACGACGTCGACCCAGATCTCCACGTACTGCCGCTGGAGCTGGCGGACCAGCTTGCGGTCGGTGTCCCGCAGGCGGTCCAGCTCGCGGTCGTGCAGGGTGATCAGGGAACGGTCGTCGAGCGCGAAGTCGATGTGCCCCTGGATCAGCGCGTCGAGGACCCGCTCGGGCGGGCCGCCCACGTCGGCCGCGCACCGCTTGCCGCCGGTCAGGAGCTGCCCGCTGATGCCGACGAGCAACTCGGCGAGCATCGCGTCCTTGCCCGCGAAGTGCCGGTAGAGGCCGGGTCCGCTGATGCCGACGGCGGCCCCTATCTCATCGACTCCCACTCCGTGGAAGCCGCGCTCGGCGAAGAGCCGGGCGGCCTCCCTGAGGATCTGCTCGCGCCGGGTGGGCGCATCGGTTCTGGTGGCCATGGAATTGATTCTAGACAGGCCGGTTAGCGGTCGTTAACCTAAAGGAAACGCGTTAACGGTCATTAACCGGTTCGGGCGTCGATCCGCCGGACCCGGCGAGCGACCGACTGGACCGAGCAAGGGGGCTCGACTGATGCGGCAGGCACCAGTGCTGGTGAGCGCGGCTGATCCCGCGTCCGAGGCATGGCGGGTGAACGAGGCGGCGCATGCCGCCCTGGTCGGGGAGTTGCGGGCCAAGCTCGCGGCGGCCCGGCTGGGTGGCGGGGAGCGGGCGCGGGCCCGTCATGTGGCGCGTGGCAAGCTGCTGCCGCGGGAGCGGGTGGACACGCTCCTGGATCCGGGTTCGCCGTTTTTGGAGCTGGCGCCGCTGGCGGCGGACGGGCTGTATGGCGGGGGTGCTCCGGCGGCCGGGGTGATCGCCGGGATCGGCCGGGTCGCGGGCCGGGAGTGCGTGATCGTCGCGAATGACGCGACGGTCAAGGGCGGCACGTACTACCCGATGACGGTCAAGAAGCACCTGCGCGCCCAGGAGGTGGCCCTGGAAAACCGCCTGCCGTGCCTGTACCTGGTCGACTCCGGGGGTGCGTTCCTGCCGATGCAGGACGAGGTGTTCCCCGACCGTGAGCACTTCGGGCGGATCTTCTACAACCAGGCGCGGATGTCGGGGGCCGGGATCCCGCAGCTCGCCGCCGTCCTTGGCTCCTGCACCGCGGGCGGGGCCTACGTCCCGGCGATGAGCGATGAGGCGGTCATCGTGCGCGAGCAGGGCACCATCTTCCTGGGCGGCCCGCCGCTGGTGAAGGCCGCCACCGGGGAGGTCGTCACGGCCGAGGAACTGGGCGGCGGCGCCGTGCACGCGCGCATCTCCGGGGTGACCGATCACCTCGCCGAGGACGACGCGCACGCGCTGCGCATCCTGCGCACCATCGTGGCCACCCTCCCCGAGCGCGCCGCCCTGCCCTGGCCGGTGCGGCCGGTGGAGGAGCCCGCGGTCGACCCGCTGGGGCTGTACGGGGCCGTTCCGACGGACTCGCGCACCCCTTATGACGTGCGGGAGGTCATCGCGCGGGTGGTGGACGGCTCGCGCTTCGCGGAGTTCAAGGCGGAGTACGGCACGACGCTGGTCACCGGGTTCGCCCACCTCCACGGCCACCCGGTGGGGATCGTGGCGAACAACGGCATCCTGTTCTCCGAGTCCGCCCAGAAGGGCGCCCACTTCATCGAGCTGTGCGACCAGCGCGGCATCCCCCTGCTCTTCCTGCAGAACATCTCCGGCTTCATGGTCGGCCGGGACTATGAGGCCGGTGGCATCGCCAAGCACGGCGCGAAGATGGTCACCGCGGTGGCCTGCACCCGCGTGCCCAAGCTGACGGTCGTCGTCGGCGGTTCGTACGGGGCGGGCAACTACTCGATGTGCGGGCGGGCCTATAGCCCCCGCTTCCTGTGGATGTGGCCCAACGCCAAGATCTCCGTGATGGGCGGCGAGCAGGCCGCCTCCGTCCTGGCCACGGTCAAGCGCGACCAGCTACAGGCCCGCGGCGAGGAATGGGCGGCGCAGGAGGAGGAGGCCTTCAAGGACCCCATCCGCGCGCAGTACGACGAGCAGGGCAATGCCTACTACGCCACGGCCCGCCTGTGGGACGACGGCGTGATCGACCCGCTGGAGACCCGGCAGGTCCTGGGCCTGGCCCTGACCGCCTGCGGCGGGGCCCCGCTGGGCGAGCCCGGCTTCGGCGTCTTTCGGATGTGAGGAACCCATGACGATGTTCGACACAGTGCTGGTCGCCAACCGCGGCGAGATCGCGGTCCGCGTCATCCGGACGCTGCGGGAGCTCGGCGTCCGCTCGGTCGCCGTCTTCAGCGACGCGGACGCGGACGCCCGGCATGTGCGCGCGGCCGACACCGCGGTGCGGATCGGCCCCGCCCCGGCCACCGACAGCTACCTCTCCGTGGAGCGCATCCTGGAGGCGGCCGCGAAGTCCGGCGCCCAGGCCGTCCACCCGGGCTACGGCTTCCTGGCGGAGAACGCGGGCTTCGCGCAGGCGTGCGCGGAGGCGGGCCTGGCCTTTATCGGCCCGCCCGCCTCGGCCATCGCCCTGATGGGCGACAAGATCCGCGCCAAGGCGACCGTGCAGGCGGCCGGGGTGCCGGTGGTCCCCGGCTCGTCGGGCAGCGGCCTGACCGACGCCGAACTGGCCGACGCGGCCCGGGAGATCGGCATGCCGGTGCTGCTCAAGCCGAGCGCGGGCGGCGGCGGCAAGGGCATGCGCCTGGTCCGCGACGCAGCCGTGCTGGCCGAGGAGATCGCCGCCGCCCGCCGCGAGGCCCGCGCCTCCTTCGGCGACGACACGCTGCT
>NZ_JBEYZK010000024.1:118670-129211 GCF_040646035.1 Streptomyces sp. NPDC046465 | reverse complement strand
TTTTCCGTCGGCTCGGCGGTTTTTTGGCCCGCGGGCTGTGGGGGCTGGCCGCGCTGTACCCCGGGCCCCTTGGGCCGCCCGAAGGGCGCTCTCAGGGGCGCGGGGAACTGCGCGAGCAACCACGACGAACCCGCAGCGACCCACCACCCCCGCACACGCGGAAGGGGGGCGCCGTCACCCCGACGGCGCCCCCCTTCCCCGTTCAGCCCGCCGCCCTAGGCGTACGCTCCGATGTCCCCGATCACCGAAAACCCCAGCCCATAAGCGCTCATCCCCCGCCCGTAAGCCCCCAGATGCACGCCCTCCTTCGTGGAGCCCGCGAGGACCCAGCCGTACTCGGACTCGCGGTAGTGGAACGGGGTCGGTGCCCCGTCCACCGGCAGGGACAGCGACGACCAGTCGGAGCCCTCCAGGTCGTCGGCGAGGACCCAGGCCGTCTCCGTCTGCTGGTCGAGCCAGTCGTCACGCAGGGTGTGGTCCATCTGGATGGGCCAGGTGAACGACAGCAGGCCGACCCCGGCGAGCCAGGCCGCGGAGGACACCGAAGTGGCCTCGAGGACACCCGTACCGTCCGCGCTGCGCCGAACGGGGTTGGCCGCGACGGTCACCACGACCGCGAAGCGCTCCTTGTCGCTGTTGCCGAGGACGCCGTCGGCACGGACGGACGGCTCCTCGCCGTGTCCGATCGAACCGTGCTCCACGGTGCCGTCCGACGTCGCGCCGACCGGCATCAGCCAGCGCTGCCCCGTGAAGGCCTCGTCGAGGCCGTACCAGGGGAAGGGCGCCAGCAGGTAGCCGTCGATCGTGCGCCGGGCGGAGGGCACCGCTTGTGCGGTGCCCTCCGCGGCCGGCGCCTGCGCGCCTACCCGACTAGTCGTCTCCATGTACCCGGCCGCCTCCTCGCTCTCGTGTGTCCGGAGCGGCCCGCCCCCCTCGGGCGTCCTCACGTCCGGACAACAAGGCAGGATAGCCACACCTGTTGGCGGCGGCAGTTCAGGCGATGCCTCAGGTGGCGTCCGCGTCGAACGGCGGCGGGTCGCCCGCGTCGAGCTTCTTGGGCTCCGCGGACTTCTTGTGCATGTCGACGCGGGCTCCGCCGGACGAGGCGGTGGCGGCTTCCGAACCGGCTTCGGAGGAGTCGCTGTCGCGGCCGTGCACGGCGTCCGCGACCTCGTTCATCTCCTTCTTCAGGTCGAAGCCGTTGCGGATCTCCTTGATCCCGAGCTCATCGTTGTCGAGCTGCTTGCGGATGAACTTCTTGGGGTTCAGGTCGTCGAACTCGAAGTCCTTGAACTCCGGACCCAGCTCCTCGCGGATGTCCGCCTTCGCGCTGTCCGAGAACTCGCGGATCTTGCGGATCGTGCGGGAGATGTCCTGAATGACCTTCGGCAGCTTGTCCGGACCGAAAATGAGCACGGCGAGGACGACCAGCGCCACTATCTCGAGTGCGCCAATGTCATTGAACACCTAGAGCTCCTTGCGATGTCCTCAGCCCGCAGCAGGTCGTCCGTGCATGGGTGGCAGGTGGTGCGTAGCAGGTCTTGCATGGTCCGGACCGGAACCACGGTACCCGTCGCTCATGTCCGTCCGGTAGCCGCTGCGCGACAACGCGGATCAGTCCTGGCCAGTCCTTTACCCGGACTCCACCGTCCGCCCGGCCCGCGCCGCCCGCACCGCCCGGTCAGTCGCCGTCGGCCGAGCCGAGGACCAGGGTCACCTCACGGTCGTCGCCGCCCCGCTCGACCGTCAGCCGCAGGCGGTCCTTCGGGCGGTGTGCGCGGACCTTGACGATCAGTTCGTCGCTGGAGTGCACGGGGCGGCCGTCGACCTCGGTGATGACGTCGCCCGGCTCGAGGCCCGCCTTGTCGCCGGGGCCGTCGCGGTTGACCGACGGGCCGCCGCTCTTGCCCTTGTCCGCGATCCGGGCGCCGTCGCCGGTGAATTCGGTGTCGAGCGTGACGCCTATCACGGGGTGCCTCGCCCTGCCGAAGTTGATCAGCTCTTCGGCGACGCGCTTGCCCTGGTTGACGGGTATGGCGAAGCCGAGGCCGATGGAGCCCGCCTGGCCGCCGGTGGGGGCGGAGCCCTCGTCCGCGGAGCGGATGGCGCTGTTGATGCCGATGACGCGCGCCTTGGAGTCGACGAGGGGGCCGCCGGAGTTGCCGGGGTTTATGGGGGCGTCGGTCTGTAGGGCGTCCACGTACGAGATGTCGCTGCCGTCGCCCTTCTCGCCGCCCGCGGTGATGGGCCGCTCCTTGGCGCTGATGATCCCGGAGGTGACGGTGTTCTCCAGGTCGAAGGGGGCGCCGATGGCCACGACGGGGTCGCCGACCTGGACGTTCTCGGAGTTGCCGAGGGCCAGGGGCTTCAGGCCGTGCACGTTGGACACCTTGACGACCGCGAGGTCGTAGCCGGAGTCGCGGCCGACGACCTCGGCCTTGGCGGTCTCGCCACCGCTGAAGGTGACCGACACCTCGCCGCCGGTGCCCGCGGGCTCGACGACGTGGTTGTTGGTGAGGATGTGGCCCTTGGCGTCGAGGACGAAGCCGGTGCCGGTGCCCTCGGCGGAGTCGCCGCTGACGTGCAGGGTCACGACGCCGGGCAGGGCGGCCGACGCGATACCGGCGACGCTGTCCTTGGGCCGTTCCGCGGATTCGGCGCCCGGCTGGCTGAGCTTGACGTCGTCGGCGCCGTTGCGTTCGAGGTACGAGCCGACCGCGCCGCCGATGAGGCTGGACACGAGAGCGATCACGACCGCCCCGCCGACCAGCATCCGCTTGCCCCGCTTGCGCCGCGCCTCCACGGTCTCCGGAGGCACCGAGCCGATCTGCTGGAGGGGCGCGGCCCACGGGTCGTAGGGCTGCCGGGGCCGCGGGGGCGCCTGGGGGTGGGTGACGGCGTTGTACGGGGCCGGGGTGGGGCCGGGGCCCGGCGTGCCGTGCGGGGGCGTCCCGTGGGCCGGGTCGGGGCCCGGCGCGGCGGCCGGGACGGTGGTGCCGTGGGCCGGGGTCGCCCCGGGGTGCTGCACCGGCGGAGCGGGCGCCCACGGCCCCGGCTCGCCGTAGGGCGGGGTGCTGTACGGATCCGGGTCGTGCAGGGGCCGGGGGCGGTCCGCGGGGGCACCGTCGCGGGCCGGTGGATGCTGCGCGGGCACGGGGGCGGGCATCCCACCGCCCGCCGTCCCGTACGGGGCTCCGGCGGCCGGTATGGAGCCGCTGGGGGCCCCACCGTGCGGGGCGGACGCCGAGTCGACGGCCTGAGGCGGAACTTCCTCACCCGGCACCGGGGCAGCACCCGAAGCGGTCTGCGCCGGAGCGTCCAACGTCCAGGCGTCCTGGTCCGGGGCACCCGAAGCCGGGGCGGCGGAGATCTGGCCGGAAAAGGGAGCGGGCGCGTCGGCGGCCTGAGGCTGCGCGCCCGCGTCCTGGGCCTGGGCCGGGGCCGGGGCCGGGGCCGGGGCACCGGGAGCCTGCGCCGACGGCTGCTCCGGAGACGAGGCAGAAGCGGCGGGCGTCTGACCAGGGAAGGCGGCGGCCGCGTCGGCAGGCTGAGACGGCTCCGGAGGCGGCGCGGCGGGCGCCTGGCCACGGAAGGGGGCCGCCGCATCGGCGGCCTGAGACTGCTGCTCCGGGAGCGGCGCGGCGGGCGCCTGACCGGGGAACGGGGCCGCCGCATCGGCGGCCTGAGGCTGCTGCTCTGGGGTCGGAGCGGCGGGCGCCTGGCCACGGAAGGGGGCGGGCTCGTCGGCAGGCTGAGGCTGCTCCGGGGGTGGGGGTGGGGTCTCCGCGGGCAACTGGTCCGCTGTGCCCGGCACTTCCGGCCGGGGGCGACTCCACCAATTCGCCTTCGTGGGCTTCCCCTCGTCCATGTTCTCCCCACAACTGGCCCGCGGCGGACGCCGTTCGCATGGTCTACCCCGCGCCCGCCACGATCCCCGGCGAGCACGGCCCACCGAGGATTCAACCAGGTTCCCCCGCGGAAGCGCAGGGCGCCGTCGGGTCAGCGCAGGGTCAGCGCATCTGCGACGTGCCGTTCACCGGCCCCGGGCTGGGCCCGGGGACGCCACCGTGGTCCGCCCCGGATTCGCCTCCCTCGCCACCACCGGGTCCTCCGCCTGCGGCAGCTCCATGCCCGGCATGCCGGAACGACGGCCCTGCGGCACCGGACGTATCAGCGGGGAGATGGCGGCGGCGCCCGCCACCATCGGCGCCGTCAGCTCGTACACCGAACCGCGGGGGCGGAGCGGCTGCGTGGGTGGTCCGGGCAGCAGCGGTCCCGTGACCTCGGTCGGCGCGACCGGCGCCGTCAGGGCGCCGGGGCGCTGGCCCTGCACCGACAGCGGATTGCCGCCGCCACGGCGCCGCCCGGAGTCGGAGGTCGCGGCAGTGCCCGGACCCTGACTGCGCTCCGGGATCACATTGCTGCCGGAGCCACCCGCACGGGTGTCACTCGAACTTCCCGGCGCACCTGCCGTGACGCCGCCGAGCGCGATCGCGGCCAGCGACACCGCGCCCGCCGCCGCGAACGCGAAACGGCGACCGCGCCAGAGCGACCGCTCCGCCTCGTGCCGGGTGACTTCGTGCCGGGTGACCTCGTGGATGCGGAAGCCCTGCTGCTCGCTGGGCATGACCGCGGCGTGGGCGCCCGCGGGCACGTACTCCACGAAGGGGTCGGGGGTCACGCCGAAGATCCCGCTCCGCGGCAGACCCGCGGAGTCGGTGGCTCCGGTGGCGAACCCCTCGTCACCGCCGAGCGCGCCAGTTCCTCCCGACGGCCCGGAACCGCCTCCCGGAAGACCCTGGAGACGGGCGAGGAAACTCTCGGAAGGCGGTGGCGGGGCCGCCTGCGCGAAGACGTTCTTCAGGCGACGCTGCGCGTCCGCCTCGGTCTTGCACATCGGGCAGGTCGCCAGATGCGCGAGGACGCGCTCACGCGCGTCATGTCCCAACTCGCCGTCCACAAGGGCGGCGAGCCGGTCCCCCAGATGCTGCTCGGCCTCGGCTAGGTGCCGTTCGGCAGGATTCGACCGTGATCCACTCACGCGGTCGCGCCCCCTCCTCCCAGCGCCATGGCTCCGGTCACCGCGAGCGAACGGCGCTCCGCGCGGGCCTCGGGAGACCGGTGCTGGAGGGCCTTGCGCAGCTGCGAGCGACCCCGGTGGATACGGCTGCGGACCGTACCGAGCTTGACGCCGAGTGTTGCGGCGATCTCTTCGTACGAAAGGCCCTCGATGTCGCAGAGGACCACTGCGGCGCGGAACTCGGGCGCAAGCGTGTCGAGCGCCTGCTGGACGTCCGCGTCGAAGTGCGTGTCGTTGAACACCTGCTGCGGCGACGGCTCGCGGCTCGGCAGTCGCTCCGCGGCGTCGTCCCCGAGCGCGTCGAAGCGAATGCGCTGCTTGCGGCGCACCATGTCCAGGAAGAGGTTGGTGGTGATGCGGTGCAGCCAGCCCTCGAACGTGCCGGGGGTGTAGGTCGAGAGGGACCGGAAGACACGGACGAAGACCTCTTGCGTGAGGTCCTCGGCGTCGTGCTGATTGCCGGTCAGGCGGTACGCCAGGCGGTACACGCGGCCGCTGTGCGTGCTGACGATCTCCTCCCAGGTGGGCGGAGTCCACGCCTGCGATTCCGCGTCAGCGGCAAAGGTCGCGGTCTGAGCGGAGTCGTTGGCACGGATGCGGTCAGCGGTGTCGGTCACGGATTTCGGCTCACCCGCCAACCCGAGAAAACGCCGGAGCGCTCCTCCCCGATTCGCGGACGCAGCCGCACCTCCCCTGTCGGCTCTGGTGGTGTCCAGTGGAGCCCCTACCATAACCACCTCGCCCGTTAGCTCCGGATAAGCGTTTTTACGTGAATTTGGTACGGGCTTCGCAGCAGGTGTCCTGCTGCTGCGTGCCGCCCGCTTCCGGTCTTGATCCATCCATCCACCCCCGCTGTTCTCCCACCCTCTAATAACGCCCGGTCCCATCTGCGGGTTCCCGCCCCCAACGGATACAGTCACGGCCAGGCAACCACGGGGACAGGAGAGGGCCATTACCGGCAACCGGCAGACGAGCTGGGCGTTCGCCGACGCCTTTGTCGCCGAGGACGAGGCACTGCGCTGGGCCCGGGACCGGGCCCGGGAGGCAGGCCTGCCCTCGGTGTCGCCCGGCACGGGCGCCGCGCTGCGCATGCTGGCCGCCACGGCTGACGCGAAAGCGGTGGCCGAAATCGGTACGGGGACCGGAGTGTCGGGCATCCACCTGCTGCACGGCATGCGCCCCGACGGCGTCCTCACCACGGTCGATCCCGAACCGGAGCGGCAGCAGTTCGCCCGGCAGGCCTTCCGCGCGGCCGGGTTCGCCGGGAACCGTGCGCGGTTCATTCCGGGGCGCGCGCTCGATGTCCTGCCGCGGCTCGCCGACGGCGGGTACGACCTCGTGTTCTGCGACGGCGACCGTCTCGAGTCCCTCGAGTACCTCGCTGAATCGTTGCGCCTGCTGCGGCCCGGTGGGCTCGTCTGCTTCGAGGGCGTCTTCGCGGACGGCAGGACCGTGGACTCAGGGCCTCAGCCGGTCGAGGTGCTGCACTTGCGGGAGCTGTTGCGGGCGGTGCGGGAGAGTCCGGACCTTGTTCCGTCGTTGTTGCCGGTGGGGGATGGGTTGCTGTGCGCGGTGAAGAGGTAGCGGTGGCGCTGCGCTGGCTTGGGCGGGGATGGGTCTTGTCGGGTGTGCGTGCGTGCTCGCCTGCGGGTGGGCCGTGGTTGCTCGCGCAGTTCCCCGCGCCCCTGTAGGGGCCCGCGCGTCGCCGTCCGGCCGCCCGCCCGCCGGGGTTGCTCGCGCAGTTCCTCGCGCCCCTTGCACGACCACGCGCGTCGCCATCCGACCGCCCGCCGGGGTTGCTCGCGCAGTTCCTCGCGCCCCTGTAGGGGCCCGCGCGTCGTCGCCCGGCCGACCCGTCGGCGCTGGTTGCTCGCGCAGTTCCTCGCGCCCCTTGCACGACCACGCGCGTCGCCGTCCGGCCGCCCGCCCGCCGTGGTTACTCGCGCAGTTCCCCGCGCCCCTGTAAGGCCCCGCGCGTCATCGCCCGGCCGACCCGTCGGCGCTGGTTGCTCGCGCAGTTCCCCGCGCCCCTTGCACGACCACGCGCATCGCCATCCGACCGGCCGCCCGGCGGGGGTCCTCGCGTCCTTGCCGGGGCGGACACACCCCTGCCCCGGCTCGTCGTGCGAGGCCGGGGCAGGGGAGAAGTGTGGGCGCTTCCGCGTCAGCCGACGACCTTCTTCAGGGCGTCGCCGAGTGCGTCGGCTTCGTCCGGAGTCAGTTCGACGACAAGTCGTCCGCCGCCTTCGAGCGGAACTCGCATGACGATGCCCCGCCCCTCCTTGGTCACCTCGAGCGGGCCGTCGCCCGTCCGCGGCTTCATGGCCGCCATGCTCGTTCCCCTTCCTGAAACCAGCTCATCGCAGCCGACAACCCAGGTGTCACCGGCATCGAACACATTGCTTCCAGGCCATTATCCCGCATGGCAGGACCCGATGACCAACATCGGTCGGCATCGACTGCGCAACGCGCGCCCGCAAAACCACTCAATTCGGCGATGTGGCTGCGATACTTCGCCGCCCCACACGCCTCACAGGCCCAAAATTGTTAGACGCAGGTCACATCTCCGTCCGCATGCCGGACCCCGATGATCTCCGTCATGCTGAGTTCCTACGTACTGGACCAGCGGAGGGGAACACCATGGCGGACAGCGTGCTCTACGAGGTGAGCGACGGACTCGCGACGATCACGATCAACCGTCCCGAGGCGATGAACGCCATGAACACCGAGGCGAAGGTCGGTCTGCGGGAGGCCGCGCAGGCGGCCGCCGCGGACCCGGCCGTGCGCGCGGTACTGCTCACCGCGACCGGGCGCGCCTTCTGCGTGGGGCAGGACCTCAAGGAGCACATCGGCTCGCTGACCGCGGACCGCGAGGCGGGCACCGGGCAGACGATGAGCACGGTCAAAGAGCATTACAACCCCATCGTGCGGGCGCTGACGAGCATGCCGAAGCCGGTCGTGGCGGGCGTCAACGGCGCCGCGGCGGGGGCCGGCCTCGGCTTCGCGCTCGCCGCCGACTACCGCGTGGTCGCGGACACGGCGAAGTTCAACACCTCGTTCGCGGGGGTCGCGCTGACCGCCGACTCGGGCGTCTCCTGGACGCTGCCGCGGGTCATCGGCCCCGGGCGCGCCGCCGATCTGCTGCTCTTCCCGCGCAACATCTCCGCGCAGGAGGCGTACGAGCTGGGCATCGCCAACAAGATCGTGCCCGCGGCCGATCTCGCCGCCGAGGCGGCGCAGGTGGCCCGCGCCCTCGCGGACGGCCCCACTCTGGCCTACGCGGCGCTCAAGGAGTCCCTCGCCTACGCGGCGGGCCACTCCCTGGACGAGGCGCTGGACAAGGAGGACGAGCTGCAGGGCAGGGCGGGCGCGTCCGAGGACCACACGATCGCCGTGCAGGCGTTCATCGCGAAGGAGAAGCCCAAGTACCTCGGGCGCTGAGATCGGGCGCTGAGATCGGGCGCTGAGCGCGGCCGCTACGACGCCTCGCGGGCCACGCAGTCCGCGAGGTGGTCGTCCACGAGGCCGCAGGCCTGCATCAGGGCGTACGCCGTGGTGGGGCCGACGAAGCGGATACCGCGCTTCTTGAGGGCCTTGGAGAGGGCCGTGGACTCGTCGGTGATCGCGGGCACATCGGCGAGGGTCCGCGGGGCCGCACGGGTCGCCGGGTCCGGCGCGAACGACCAGATCAGCTCGTCCAGTTCGCCCTTGGACCAGTCGGCGAGCACGCGCGCGTTGGCGAGGGTCGCGTCGACCTTGGCGCGGTTGCGGATGATCCCGGGGTCGGCGAGGAGGCGCTCGCGGTCCTCGTCGGTGAACTCGGCGACGGAAGCGATCTCGAAGCCCGCGAAGGCGGCACGGAAGCCCTCGCGGCGGCGCAGGATCGTGATCCAGGAGAGGCCGGACTGGAAGGCCTCCAGGCAGAGCCTCTCGTAGAGCGCGTCGTCGCCGTGGACCGGGCGGCCCCATTCGTCGTCGTGGTACGCCACGTAGTCCGCGGTGGACAGGCCCCACGGGCAGCGGAGCCCGCCGTCCGGGCCCGCGACCGCGCCGCTCTCGGTGCTCACTGGTCGTCGCCCTTCGTGTCCTCGGTGGTCCTCTGTGGTTCGTACCCCTCGAAGAGGGCGGGGCCCGCGACCGCGGTGGCCTGCGCGCCCGCCAGGGCCGCCTCGAGCTCGGCGATGCGGGCGTCCCGCTCGGCCAGTTCGGCGCCGAGGCGGCTGAGCACGTCGTCGACCTCGTCCATGTGGTAGCCGCGCAGCGTCATCGGGAAGCGCACCGCGTCGACGTCGGCGCGGCGCAGCGGCCTGTCGGGGGGCAGCGGGTCGGTGAGCCACTCGGGCGCGGCGTCCGCGAGCGCACCGCTCTCACCGCCGCCGATCACGGCGAGGGACACCGCGGCGACCACCACGACGAGGGCGATGACCAGGAACAAGAACATGACCATCTCTTCAGGCCCCCACGCTCGACTGCCCGTGTTCAAACTGTCAGGGTCCGATCGTGCCATGCGGCTGTGACAGTTAAGGTCGCAGGCGGCCGAACGGCGACTAGGACCCAGGAGGGCCGCAGGGAATGCTCAGGCTTGGCAGGCGCGAGTTCGACGCGCACGAGCCGGTGATCATGGCGATCGTCAACCGGACTCCGGACTCCTTCTACGACCAGGGCGCCACGTTCCGCGACGAGCCGGCGCTCGCGCGCGTGGAGCAGGCCGTGGCGGAGGGCGCCGACATCATCGACATCGGCGGGGTGAAGGCGGGCCCCGGCGAGGAGGTGACCGCGCGGGAGGAGGCGCGCCGTACGGTCGGCTTCGTCGCCGAGGTGCGCAGGCGCTTCCCCGACGTGGTGATCAGCGTCGACACCTGGCGGCACGACGTCGGCGAGGCGGTCTGCGAGGCGGGCGCCGATCTGCTCAACGACGCCTGGGGCGGCGTCGACCCGAAGCTCGCGGAGGTCGCCGCGCGGTTCGGAGTGGGCCTGGTCTGTACGCACGCGGGCGGCGCCGAGCCGCGTACGAGGCCGCACCGCGTCACGTACGAGGACGTGATGGCGGACATCCTGCGGGTGACGGTCGGCCTGGCCGCGCGCGCCGTGGGTCTTGGCGTTCCGCGCGAGTCCGTGATGATCGACCCGGGGCACGACTTCGGCAAGAGCACCCGGCACAGCCTGGAGGCCACCCGCAGGCTCGGCGAGATGGTGGACACGGGCTGGCCGGTCCTGGTCTCCCTGTCCAACAAGGACTTCGTGGGCGAGACCCTCGACAAGCCGGTCAAGGAGCGCGTCATCGGCACGCTCGCCACGACGGCGGTCTCGGCGTGGCTGGGCTCGCAGGTCTACCGGGTCCACGAGGTCGCGGAGACGAAGCAGGTACTGGATATGGTCGCGACGATCGCGGGACACCGACCCCCGGCGGTCGCACGGCGCGGACTGGCCTGAGGCCCGCCCTCGGCCGGACGGAGTCCGG